>CAYSQP010000014.1:0-8294 GCA_964433285.1 uncultured bacterium
TCGCACAAACGTATTTTTTTGGTCACATCGCTTCATTTCTAACTGTCAAAAGAGCATCTACAACATGATCTGTTGCACTTCCCAATGATCCTAAAATCAAAAGGAACCTAAAACATACAGAATCCCTTTGTTTTTCCGCAAATCTTTTTCGTATTTTTTTTCAATTCCTCAATGGAGAAATCTTTTTTCAAAGAAAAATTAATTAGATGCCGGCTTGGATAATATCATGCATTCGAATGATTCCGACAACTTGTCCCTCATTTAAGACAGGAGCGACCATCACCCAGCGCCGAGGGTCTTTTTGCATGATTTTCACAGCTTCCCAAGCAAGCATGTTTTGACTGACTGAAATCGCTGTTTTAGTCATCAGATCTTCCATTTTTCTCTCCAAGACTTGGACGCCTTCGCGCTGCAGTGCACGCCGTAAATCGCCATCTGTAAAAATCCCGAGAAGATTCTTGTGTGGGCTAGCCACAATAAGACAGCCACACTTTTTATTTGAAAGTTCAACAAGTATTTCTAAAAGTTTCTGCTCCGGCGCACAAAGAGGAATGTCACTTTCAGAAAGCATCAGATCTTTGACTTGCAAGGTCATTTTCTTCCCAATAGCCCCCGAAGGATGGTTATGGACATAATTGTCTAAATTAAAGCCTTTGGCGCGCATTAAAGCAGCCGCAAGCAAGTCTCCAAAAAGCAGCTGCACCTCTGATGAGATCGTTGGAGCAAGATCAAATGGACAAAGCTCTTTTTCAACAGGGAGAACAATGGCAACATCTGCTACTTTGGCAAGTCGACTGTTTGGATTGGAAATAACAGATAATATTTTAGCTCCTCTTCTTTTAAAAAAAGGAATAATATCAAGCAGCTCTTCAGCCTCACCGCTTTTGCTTAGCACTACAATGGCATCCTCTGATGAAACGAGGGCGATATCCCCGTGCAGCACATTGGTCGGCGATAGGAAATGAGCGCGCGTGCCTGTTGAAACAAGGGTCATGGCAATCTTTTCTGCAATGATGCCGCTTTTGCCAATGCCTGTAAAAATCAGGCTTCCCTTGCAACTTAAGCAAGTCTCAAAAAATAATTCTGCTTCTTTGAGGTCGAGTGTATCAAAAAAATGGTTGATATACTGCTTCTGCTGGCTAAGCAGCTGCTTTAACATTTCGATCCCTGATTTCTCTTGAACTCTACTTTTCAATATCATAGAAGAAGAATAACGAGCGAGACGCATCTGTGGCAAGCGGAAAAATTCCTATAGCAATTGCCTATGGCGATGGCATCGGCCCTGAAATCATGGAGGCCGCCCTCTATGTGCTAGGAGAGGCAGGCGCTAATCTTGAGTATCACACTGTTGAGATCGGTGAAAAAGTCTACCTGCGCGGACATGCCACTGGCATTGAAGCATCCACATGGGAGACGATCCGCAACACAAAAGCTTTCCTTAAAGCCCCCATTACCACACCTCAAGGCGGTGGTTTTAAAAGTTTGAATGTCACTATCCGCACTGCCCTTGGTCTTTATGCAAATATTCGCCCCTGCACCTCCTACTTTCCCTTTATCCAGACTAAACATCCTAAAATGGATCTTGTGATCATTCGAGAAAATGAAGAGGATCTCTACATCGGACTTGAATATCAACTCACTCCGGATGTGTGCGAGACGCTAAAAATCATTTCCCGCCCTGGAACAGAAAAAATTGTGCGCTATGCCTTTGAATATGCACGCCACTATGGAAGAAAAAAAGTCACTTGCTTCACAAAAGACAACATCATGAAACTTTCTGATGGGCTTTTCCATAAAGTCTTTGAGGAAATTGCTGCCGAGTATCCTGAAATCGCAAATGAGCATTGGATTGTGGATATCGGCGCTGCAAAATTGGCCGATTCTCCCGAGCTTTTTGATGTGGTCGTGCTTCCTAACCTTTATGGCGATATTCTTTCTGATGTGGCTGCCCAAATTTCAGGCTCAGTAGGTCTTGCTGGATCTGCCAATATCGGCGATCGCGGCGCCATGTTTGAAGCGATCCATGGTTCTGCCCCCAAGCGGGCTGGCCAAAATAGCGCTAACCCTTCAGGACTGCTCCACGCTGCTATTTACATGCTTGCCTATTTAGGAGAAGGGGAAGTGGCTGCCCGCATCCACAATGCCTGGCTTTCCACCATTGAGGCAGGGATCCATACGGATGATATTTACAAAGAAGGGATAAGCAAAAAAAAGGTAGGAACAAAAGAATTCGGCTTTGCAGTTGCAAAGTTCCTTGGGGAAAAACCAAAAGTATTAAAGCCTGTTAAATACACCGAACATAAAAAACTCACTGCGCTTGCTTCTGCTGTCTATCCAATCCCAAAGCGCGATCTTGTAGGCGTAGATATTTTTCTTTTTTCCAAACTCAAAACTGAAGAGCTACAAAAAAACTTAAATAGCATTCCCTCTTCTCTTGTCTTGAAAATGATTAGTAATCGGGGTGCTCGCGTCTGGCCCGAAGGGCAAAAAGAGACATTTTGCATTGATGAGTGGCGCTGCCGCTATATGGAAAAAAATGGAGCGCACATCACCTACGATCTTGTTCTTGCAACACTCAAGCAGCTCTTTGATAAAGGCTATGATATTATCAAGACAGAAAATCTTTACCTTTTTGATGGTCGCAGCGGATTTTCTTCAGCACAAGGCTAAAAACCAAAGTCCACGCCCATGACAACCCCGGTCATATTCAAATTTCCGCCGTTTGTTTCAGAGAGCGGCAAAGGCCCGGTAAATGGAAGGCTTGCCTGAAAATTCATAAATTGATTCTGTTCAAAGAACACATGCTGCTCATATCCGGCCCAAATAGCAAAATGGAACCGATCACATGAAAACATCGTATCCCAGCGCAATCCAATGGCCAAATCAGCAATTGCCACCGCCATATTCTGATCGCTATCATCATCAAAATCCCCTAAAATGAGAGTTGCACCTAATCCATCTAACGATGTTGCAGTATAGTCAGTACTATCAGCAAAGTGGCCATCTAGGATTGAAATGGCTGCATTTCCATAAATCGAAAAACCAGATCCAAGTTCCCATCCTGTATCCAATCCCGCGACGATTCCAATTCCCCAAAAATTATTCTTCATGTCAATGTCGAAGGTGCGCTGAGCTTCATTTGATATCATTGGAATGATCAATTCAACAAAATCTAAATCATACCTTTGTCGAATCCAGGCAAAACGCATTCCAAGATGGGGTTTTAAGGTTAAGTAATTAGTCACATAAAACTGTCTTGCCACCTGCAGATCAAAGCTATCGAGATGGACTTGCCAGCGCGCTTCAGCCGAGTTGCAAGAACGCGGTCCTGCAAAAAGAAAAATATTCGGGATCCACTCAGGAAAAATAGAGGGCAATCCCGCAACAAAAGCATCTCGCGGGGGACCAAGCGTTGTTGTGCGATGTGTAGTGAAATGCAAGCGCGTCCATGAAGCATTAATATCCCATAAATCATAGCAGGTGCTATACCCTGCGCCTACACGGAACCCCCAATGCCATTGAAATTCAGGATGTTTTGATCGCGCGCCCTGCAATTTGACGAAGTTTGAACTCGCATCAAAGCCCGATTTGATCGCATAAGTAAGTCCAGATTCCGACACTTTCCAATAAAGCGCCTCAGCAGAGAAATTGAATGCGGCATCATAGTCCGGATCGCACGAGCAACGCTCACAACGAGTTTGCGTGCAACATGTCTTTTTCTCTTCAAGACAGATCATGCGCTGTTTTAGTTCTTGAATATCTGTTTTATTAGAGGCCTGCACAGTCACTGTATAAACAGTGAACGCTGTCAAAAAGTAAACCGCAGAAGGACACTTCATAAAATCTCCAATTCGATCAAACAATTGTTCCAATATAAATTTAAACTGAAATTTTATGCATTAAAAACCCATCTTTGTCCATAATTGCTGATGAAAAAATGGCACAATACAATATCACAACTGATTTTATTTATTTCCAAGCACGTGAAAATGGCCTTGCGTTTGCCGTTATCAATAAAGACAATGCAACAACTCTTGAAGATGCAACCTCTAAAAATCCTGCTTTTTCTTGGGATCCAGGATTTAAATTCTCCTTCGGTTATTTTTTCAATCATGACCTTTGGAGCTTAAACCTTTATTTTCTCCATTACCATGCGCGCATCACAGATTTATATCCGCGCCGCGCAGAGACATTCCCTTTCCCGACTTGGCAGCATCTTGTTGTGGGACCAGGCTACGTGGATACTATCCGCAATCGCTGGAGATTGCATATGGGACTTTTGGATCTTTTTTTAAAGCGTGCTATCAATGTTAGCACCTTTTTAGAACTCTCTGCTTTTGCTGGTCTGCGTTATGCTGAAGTTCGTCAGAAAACACGGATTGATTATTTTTGCGGCACGCTATTTCCAGATTGCCAAGATGATATCGACATGAAAAACAAATTTTGGGGATTAGGACCCATTGTAGGACTAGAAGGATTCTGGCAATTTTTTTGCGATTTTGGTTTCTACTTTCATGCAGCTGCCTCTTTTCCTTACGGTTTTTTCTATGTGCATCAAGATGAGCGTGGCAGCTTTACAGAAGAAGAGAT
Organism: uncultured bacterium; assembly: GCA_964433285.1. GTDB lineage: Bacteria > Chlamydiota > Chlamydiia > Chlamydiales > Rhabdochlamydiaceae > DATIJP01. Next base: position 4,591 of record CAYSQP010000014.1, read on the forward strand.
CCGATTTTTTAAAACTTTTCATGCTTTGCGAACTATCACAGAAATGGCAGTAGGACTACGTTATCAGTACTGTTTTGCCAATTTTAGCCTCGATTGTCATGCAGGCTATGAACTCTATTTCCTCTGGGGGCAGAATCAACTGGTCCGTTTTTTGACCACACCTGCAACAGGAAATTTCACAAGTACTGGCGGAGATTTAACACTCCATGGCATCAGTGTGGGACTAACAGCCTATTTTTAATCGTTTTTTACAAGAAGTATCTGGTAGCCTTGTGCCACAATTTTCCAGCCGTGCTCAAGAAGATATTCGATAACTAACTTGCCCTTGCCGCCAAAGGGCAATCCACAATCATCAATCAAAACAATGGAATTCTCAGTAAGATGGGGATAAGCCGCGATGATTTCATTCAAGTGGTGCTGCTGTGAAGGATCTGGGCAATTGAGGTCAAAATCGTAGCTATCTAAATAGAGAAAATCGATCTCATAAGGAAAATCGCGCAAAAAAGCAACCGAATCACTCTCTTGCAAAACAACATTTTGAAGATAGGGTTTAATCGCTTCCTCTGCACATTGCAAAGCATTTTTATTAATATCAACAGAGTATAAACAACTCTGATGAACGGCTGCATAATGAGCAAAAAGAAGCGTCGAACAACCATCGCGCTGGCAACTACTACAGCCATGCCGCGCTGTTCCTGTCTCCACAAGCGTACGCACATGCCTTTCTTCCATTAAATCAAATGCATATTTAAAAGTGGCATACCGTTTGTCTTTAGAAGAGATACATCCCCGCAGAAAATCCGTTGTCGAAGTAAATAGTTGCACATTACAAATACAGATAAAAAAAAGCAGTATTCTAATCATAATTTCTCTTTTTATATCTGCTTATGTTATAGTGCGTGGCCATTTATGCAAAGACTGCTCTTTTACATTTTAGACAAGAGAAGAATTAATTGACTTCTTTGCCTGACGAAGAACGATAGTTCAAGGCAGGCAACGAGTCATTTTTTTTCGGAATTCTCCGACCGAAAAAAAAATAGCTAAAAATCCTCCTCTTAACTCTGTGTCCTTTGTGTTCTCTGTGGTTGCATTCTCTGCTCTGACAGAATTAATCGATTTTTAGATCGGTCTCCAAATGCTTCTTTAAAGCAGCTAGAAAACCGCAGCCGTACATCCCATCTAAAACGCGATGGTCAAAGGTCAAAGAAACATGCATCATTGAGCGAATCGCAAAGCTATCATCTTCTCGCACCACCACTTTTTTGTGGATGGCTCCCATGCCAACAATGGCCACTTCTGGATAACGGATAATCGGAATGCCGATCAAGGCCCCTGACATGCCAAAATTGGTCATCGTAATCGTTCCATTCTGTACATCTTCTGGCTTTAGCTCACCTGATCGCGCTCTTTGTGAAAGCTCCTGGATCTCTTTAGAAATACAAGAGAGCATCATCTTTTGACACTGCTTGATCACAGGCACCATCACCCCCTGATCCACACTCACAGCAATCCCAATATTGACAAAGCGCTTTAAAACAATGGTATCCTCTTCTAAAGAAGAGTTAATGAGTGGATATTCCTGCACCGCTTTACTCAGCGCGCGCGCTGCAAAACTAGTAATCGTTAGCTTTGCTTTATTTTTCTCAAAAAATTTCTCTTTTTCCTCTTTAATGAGCTGCATCACCTGCGTCACATCCACTTCAGTTATCAGTGTTGCATGCGGCGCCTCGTAAAAAGAGCGGACCATATTATCTGCAATAGCCTTGCGCATATTAGACATTTTCATGCGCTCAACATCACCTGCTATCACCACTTTATGTGGCGCCACTAAACAGGGGGATGGTTTTACATCTGATGATAAATAATATTCTAAATCTTTTTTGGTAATACGCCCTCCCTCGCCTGTCCCGCTAATTCTTTCAAGTTCACTGATCGCCACTCCTTTTTCGCGCGCAAGACGCAGCAGCGCCGGCGAAAAGAAATCTCTATTTTCCCCGCTTTTGCTCGAAGGCTTTTCCATTTTAATTTTTTCCTGCACAGTGGCATGAGATTCTGCCGTTTTTTGATCCAGAGAAATTAGAACTAAACAATCGCCTACATTGCATTCCTGATCTGGGCGCGCTAAAATCTGTTTGATTACTCCAGAGACAGGAGAAGGGATTTCACTATTAACTTTATCAGTTGCCACCTCTAAAAGAGCTTCATCTTTTGCAACTAGATCACCCTCTTTTTTAAACCACTGCACAATGGTGGCACTTAAAATACTCTCGCCTAGCTTTGGAAGAAGGACTTTAAACTCATCGCTGCTCATACTGTCTCCTTTAGCGCTTTAACTTTCTGCAATAGATCTATGAAATAGGCCTCTCCAGAAAAAATAGTAAACTCTGTTTTTAATGCCACAAGCGGCAAATCAAATCCAAAAGGCTCGGAAAGCTTCACAAAATCTTTCTCTGTACACACAAGCAGCTCCGCTCCTTCTGCTTTGGCTTTTTCACTAAAATTTATCAGCTCTTTTTGCGTAAATGCAGAGTGGTCCAAAGCAGTCATCTTACAGATAATATGGGCTCCTGCCTCTTCCACTGTCTTCATAAACTTAAGTGGCTTTGCAATAGCACAAAAAACAGCTACCTTTTTTCCTTTAATAACGCGGCCATTCAGCGTTTTAAGCTGCACTCCAATTAAAGGCGCATTGCTATATTTTTTGATCTCCACTTTCAATGTGTTCCATTCCTTTTCATTTTTCACAGAACTAACAACAATAAAGTCAGCTTCACGCAATCTTTTCGGCGAATCCCTTAAAAATCCGCGCGGCAAATAAAACCCTTTGCCAAAAAGATCTTGTCCATCCATCACCACAATTTCAATATCGCGTGCAAGCTTCCGATGCTGCATCCCATCATCTAACACAATGATTTCAGCGCCCTGCAATGCCGCCGCTTTGGCCGATTCAATGCGTCGCTTGCCTGCAAACACCATTGCGGCCTCCAGTTTGCGCGCAAGAAAAACAGGCTCATCTCCAAATGCTTGAGGAGAAGATCGGACATCCAATTTAGCCACTTTTCCCGATTTTTCTATCGCCGAGCGATAGCCACGCGATAAAATAGCTACCTTTCCCATTTTTAAAAGCTCTTGGACAAGCAGCTGAACAAAAGGGGTCTTTCCTGTTCCACCTGCCACAATATTGCCAACGCTAATCACCGGCATAGCAATTTTAGTCGCAGAGAGCAATTCCCTATCGTAAGCAAAATTTCTAATTGCTATCCCAATGCGATAACATTGACTTGCGCTCTGCAATAGCACCTTGACAAAAGGCGCTTTTTTTTCACCTTCAATCACCTTTATAATTTCAGAGACCATGGAAAAGCTCTTTCTCCACCATTTCGATGATAATATGGATCGCTGCCATATGCGCCTCCTGGATACGGTCAGAAAAAGAAAAACCGCCTACTTTCCATTCAAGGTCTGACATGCCTTTAAGTTTGCCGCCCGTTTTGCCTAAAAAAGAGATTGTTTTCATCTTCCTTTCTTTGGCCGCATAGACTGCATTGATAAGATTAAGCGAATTGCCGCTCGTCGTAAGAGAAATTAAAATATCCCCCTCTTTTCCAAACGCCTCTACAGCTCTAGAAAAAACATCTTGATAGCCTAAATCATTAGCAGTGCAGGTGAGATGGCCAGGATCAGAAAGAGAAATCGCAGGCAAT
>CAYSQP010000015.1:0-8227 GCA_964433285.1 uncultured bacterium
GGTGGTGGCATTGTCCATCACATTAAAACAGAAAAAGAGCTTCTCTTTAACCATGGCGGTCTGATTTTGGATGGACTGTTAGGAACGGGCTTTCATGGTAAAGCAGAAGGAATGGTTGCAAAGATTATTGAAGCGGCAAATAATTCCAAACTTCCCATTTTAGCCATCGATATTCCTTCAGGACTAAAGGGTTCTACAGGAGAAGTAGGGTCAGTGGCAATCCGCGCAACGCAAACTCTTTCTTTGGGGCTGCCAAAAATTGGTTTTTTTATCCGTGATGGCTGGAACTATGTAGGCAAGTTAGTTTTTATTGATTTTGGTTTGCCTCCTCATTTTATAACACAAGCAGAGGCTGACTATTATTTAATCGATGATCAAGTTTTACCAAAAGCATTGCCACCGATCAAACGTACGCGGCATAAATATGAAGCTGGCTATGTGATTGCTATCGCAGGATCGCCAGGAATGTCTGGTGCAGCGCTGATGGCCTGTTTTGCTGCGCTGCGCTGTGGCGCCGGCATTGTGCGTCTTTTTTATCCCCTAGGCATGGAACTTGGTGGCGCGCCTTTGGAACTTTTAAAAGATGGCTGGGATCTAAAAAATGACCAGAAAATCTTAAGCGAAAGCAAACGGGCTAAATCTTTGATTTTAGGCCCTGGCATGGGAAGAACAAAAGAGACAAAAGAAGCCATTGAAAGGCTCCTTAAGGAAATTCATCTTCCTTGTGTGCTCGATGCTGATGCTCTCTTTTTTTTGGCAGAAAACCCAGAGATACATCTTCCAGCGCAAACAATTCTGACGCCGCACAAACAGGAAATGCAAAGACTTTTGGGTCCTGTGGGTCTTACGCATGAGGCATGCCAGGCTTATGCCGAAAAGAAAAAGGTCACACTTGTATTAAAAGGCGCGCCTACTTTTTTATTTCATCCTGAAACAAAGCCACTGATTATTCCGCATGGAGATCCTGGTATGGCAACAGCAGGAACAGGGGATGTGCTTACGGGGATTATCGGAGGATTTTTAGCGCAAGGATTGGACACACATACAGCGGCTGCTTTAGGCGTTGCAGTGCATGGTCTTGCTGGCGAGCAGGTGGCTTTTCGCAAAGGCTCTCAAGGGATGATTGCCACAGACCTAATCAACGAACTTCCCAATGTTTTCCGGACATTAAGAAATTTTAAGGTGGAAAGCTAAAGAAAAAAATAAGGGATTCTTCGCCTGGATTGCGGTGGCCTAGGCTGGCATTCGAGATATGATAGAATTGTGCGCCAAAACGGGTGCAATTTTTAAACTGGTAGCTTAGCGCAAGGCAAGAGCGAAATTCCAAAGGAAATCCTAAATCTTTTCCTTTACCGCGCACATAAATGCCAGGGGCAAAACTGGGAGTGAGCACAATGTTTTTATAAAGGAAAATGTCAGCACAGGCGCCTGCGCAAAAATAGGTCGAACGCTCATTGGTGATAAAAAAACTGACAAAAGGCTGGATATAGTAATAACAATTCTCCCACTTATATTCGATCTGATATTGGACTGTCCTGTGATTGGGGCGCACAATATTGAATACACCCACGCCCAAGGAAACAAGCGCAGGCCGCTTTGCGTCTGCCTGCACAGTAGAGCTAAACGCCAGCCAGCTTCCAATAAGGATGAGAAAGATCTTTCTCATATTCGCCCGTCTTTTCATTGTAGATTTTTACCGGTTCTAAATTTTCGCCATAGAAGGTCTGTAAATAAGGCACGATCTTATTTGGGACTGGTACTTCTATCCCTTCAAAAAGTGCTTTCTTTAACGGGAAAATATAATCGAAAGGCATCGGTTTTGTGAATCTTTTTTCACACTGTTTGAATTTTTCTGACAAAAAGATATTAAATTCTGTCGATAGGATTTCGCTAAACTGTTTTTTTTCAGGATCGATATCAAAGGAGTAGATATCAATCATCGTTCCAGTGGATTTGACAAGCAGACGGATATAAGTACCCGGTTTTTCACGTCCGGAAAAATCAAAGACAGTGCACTCGTCAGGATCAAGTTCGCATCTGAGCACTGCCAGGATATTATTAAAATCAGGTTTTAATGAACCAAAATCATAATCGATATCCCATGGGATGCACGCACCATAACGGTAAGCGCCTAAACAGGTCCCACAGTCAAGCCAAAAAGGGATTTCGTGTTTATTTAAAGTTTCAACGATAGCTTTAAATGTTTTTCTCTCTTCTTTTAGATGGTTTTCAGCTTCAGGGCGCCGTTTATGTTTTGGTTTATCGATCATCTCTGCTGTTGTAAAATCGCCGATCTCAATGCCCATCAAACGGTAAGTCTCAAGATTGGAAATATAAGGGGCCGAAACTAAAGAAGCTGCAATCCTTTCGTGATGATGGCGTGCCTTTGGGAAAAGGTAGGCAAGTGCTTTTAAAGGAAGGCCTGCTGCTAAGCTAAAAGGTAGTGCAGCCACAGCCGCTGTCGATCGAATGAAAAAATGGTGGCTATAATCATATTGCGGTTCAAAATGGTAAACAATCTGCTCTCCATGCGCAGAAATTTCAATATGAGGCACTGCTTTTTTTCCATCCAAAATGTAATGGATCGGCACAAGTGCACAATTGGCTGCTTTTTCAAGTCCACTGGCATCCTCTGCAGCAATATTGAGAAATGGATTTGCAATAACAAGATGATATAAACAGATAAAAGGATTCCCAAGTAGAATAAAGAAAAGCTTAATTTGTTCGATCATGTCATTGCATATAACATTCTTTTAAATACCATTCTACGAAAAGTTTCATCCCTTCTTCTAAAGAAGTTTTAGGTTGAAAATGGAGTGCTTTTTGGCTTTTGACGATATCAGCAAAGGTGATGGGAACCTCGCCTGCTTGCATCGGCTTATACTCTTTAAGTGCGCTTTTTTTAGTCTCTTTTTCAATGATGGAGATGAGTTGTGTGATGGCAGAAGGCTGATTGTTGCCTAAATTGAAAATCTCAAAACCGGCATCAAAATCCAGTGCAGCTACAGTACCTTTTACAATATCATCAATGTAAGTAAAGTCGCGCTGCATGTTGCCGCTGTCGTAAAGGATAATCGGCTTTCCTTGCATGATCGCTTCGGTAAAAAGGTAGTAGGCCATATCAGGCCTTCCCCAAGGACCATACACGGTGAAATAGCGCAAGCCAACCATGGAAATCCCATACAGGTGGTGGTAAGAATGGGCGATCGCTTCATTGGCGATTTTTGTGGCTGCATAGAAATTGGCAGGATGGATTGTTTTATCTGTTTCAGAAAAAGGGATTTTTTGATTGAGCCCATAGACAGAAGAAGAGGATGCGAATACCAACTTGATATGAGAGCGTCTCTTTAAGACTTCAAGAAGCTGTACAAAGCCTTGCAGATTACTATGCACATATTTTTCTGGAGCCACTAGACTATAACGCACGCCCGCTTGTGCAGCTAAGTGGACAAGATGGGTGATATTGTGCTCATCTAAAGCTTGACCGAGCTTGTCAGCATGGCAAATATCTGCCTCCAACACTTGAATGCCTTCTGCTTGGAGAAGCTGAGAGCGCATTTTTTTAAGCTTAGGATCGTAATAATCATTAAAATTATCACATCCAATTACAAAATGATTATTTTGATTTAAAAATTTTGCTAAGTGGAATCCGATAAACCCAGCAATCCCAGTAATAAAAATTCGTTTCGAAGAAATGCTCATCACAATAGACTGAATTAATAGAGGGTTATTCTACTTCATTATAGTAATTTTCAAAGCATGAAAAAAAGAATATTAGTCACAGGCGGAGCCGGTTTTTTAGGCTCCCATTTATGTGAAAGGCTATTAAAAGAGGGCCATTTTGTCACTTGCTTGGATAATTTTTTCACAGGCAGCCAGAAAAATTTAGCCGCTTTTTCCAAGCAGTCAACATTTACACTGCTCATGCAAGATGTGTGCGATCCTTTTGATGTAGAGGTCGATGAGATCTATAATCTTGCCTGTCCTGCTTCTCCTATCCATTACCAGCATGATCCAGTGCAAACGACCAAAACAAGTGTTATTGGCGCATTAAATGTGCTTTATTTAGCAAAAAAATATAAAGCCAAAATTCTTCAAGCCTCTACAAGCGAAGTCTATGGCGATCCGCAAATCCATCCTCAAAATGAGCAATACTGGGGCCATGTCAATCCTGTGGGGTTTCGTTCTTGTTATGATGAAGGAAAGCGGTGTGCAGAAACACTTTTTTTTGATTTCCATCGTAAATATGGCATCCCGATTAAAATTGCGCGTATTTTCAACACATATGGCCCGCGCATGCATCCCGATGATGGCCGTGTTGTCTCCAATTTCATCGTGCAGGCGCTCAAAAAAGAGCCACTGACTATCTATGGTGATGGCCGTCAGACACGCTCTTTTTGCTATGTCGATGATCTAATTGAAGGATTGATTCGTTTAATGCAGACAAAAGATGCTTTCACAGGTCCAGTGAATTTAGGCAATCCAGATGAATACCAGGTCCTAGCGCTTGCTAAAATGGTACTCAATGCAACTGGATCTGACTCGCAGCTTGCTTATAAACCACTACCAAGCGATGATCCGCGCCAAAGAAAGCCAGATATTACTCTTGCAAAAGAGATGCTTAAGTGGAAGCCGGAGGTGGCGATAGAGGCAGGACTCGAAAAAACGATTGCTTATTTCCAACAGCAGCTTGCAGACGCAGCTCTTTCCAAAGTTGATTAGCGGCAGCATATACCAATTGATATTGCTGTGCTGTTTGGACCATTCCATTTCTTCCTGAAAAGGGATTGCGTAAATCGAGCATTGTATTAAAAACGAGCTTTTTATCGACTGGTTTTCCTTGGAGCATATGGGCATAGATCGCGTAAGTGCACAGAAATGTGCCTGTGCGTCCGATTCCGGCACTGCAGTGAACAAGAATAGCTGTTTTTTTGCCCCTATTCTTATTGTATACAAATTTTACAAAGGTATTCAAAGAAGTCGTCTCAATCACTCTAAAATCAGCCCAGTCTAAAAGATGGTAGTGCGTTACTGCGTGTGTTTGCCCTTCTTGATTTGTGAGTTGGAAAGTTCTCTCTATAATTTGCACATCTTTTTTGTAAATTTTTTTAGCTGATAGGCATGTTAAAGTGATCCCCTCTAATTCTTTAGGCTCCTCTTCTTTTTCTACCCAATATCGACTGCATTTTTCTACTAATCTTCCGCTTCTTGGTTCCTGCAGATTTGTGAGCATTACAATGATGGATGCTTTTGAAGCAAAAACCATTTTCCAAAATGATCCATGTTCATCTTTTAAAGGTCCCTGGGATGCAATCGCAGTTTCATCTAAAACCCAATTTGCATTAAAATAGAACTCTTCATCTCCTTCAATTGTAAAGCGTGAGTGTTCGTTAGGCAGGATATCTGCATAGCGGTTTTGTTTCTGATGCTTTTCACTAGTTGTGTATGTTCCGAGACTATCATAGATCGAGCTTTCAGGTAGTTTGCTGAATTCTGCAGCGCTCGTATCGGGATTGGTTTCAAAAGGTGTTAAAGTTGATTTACTCACCATTGCAGTTTTACTTTCCACTTTTTCAACAGCTGCTTTTGTAGCAGGAAGCGTTGAAATTGTTAATTGGCTATATTTGCTGTTTAATCCTTCTAATGTCATAGAATTTCCATTTTTTAATAAAAATTATAATAAAATTCTATTAAATAGTCAAGTTAATAGGTCGTTGTAACTAAGTTGTTTGAAGAATTAATTTCACGCCATTTGTCAAATAAGCAGAGAGCTAAGGGGGCTGCATCCCTTCCGGCATCCCCAAAACGCAGATAGACCACAACCACAAGCTCAGGCTGTTTTTGTGCTTGGTCTGCAAAGGAGATTCCCGCAAACCAGACATGTTTTTCCATTTCAGCTTTCGATTCTGCATCGATTGTTTGTTTATAAAGGATCTCCGCAGTGCCTGTTTTCCCTACGACCTCGTGGCCCATTTTTTGATAGGCTTCCATGGCTTTAGGGTCTTGATAAACAGCTTTCATAAGGCCAAGCCGTGCTGTTCCTTTTTTACCTGTCATTACCCGGTGCATGCCTTCTAAGAGAAAAGAGCGTACTTTTTCTGGAAAATCAAGCTCTTGTTTAACCTCTTTTGTCTGTATGGAAACAAGTCCCTTTTTGATAGAGGAAAGAGTCTGCGTAAATAGAGGAAAATGGATGCCGACTAGAGATAGTTGCTCTTTTAAAGGGAAATCTTCTCGTGAAAAAAGCAGCTCTTCTTTTTCAATGGAAGGCTCATTGCCAGCAGAGAGTTGAACAATTTTTGGTTTTAATCGTTTCCCTCCATTGGCAAATGCAGAGAGCATGACAGCTGTTTGAAGCGGTGTGACAACAAGCGAGTGCTGTCCAATGGCAAAGGCATAAAGCCCTGTTTTATTAAACCCAAGATCATTGGGAATATTACCGCCATATTCCCCGGGGAGTTCGATGCCCGTTTTTTCGCCAAAACCAAAAGAGCGGGCCATTTTTTCAAGCGCATCAGAATCTTGGATATAATCCCCTGCAAGCAAAGAAAAATAGAGGTTGCTTGATTGTTCAAGTGCATTTTGCAAGTCTATTTGGCCTATATCTGGGTGGCTACTGCGCGGCAATTTTCCTCCTTTATAGACCCGTTTGATGGCCTCGCCATTTTCTAAAAATCCCATGAGATGTTCATGAGAAGAATCGGTGATTGTGAGTGGATTTAAATCTCTTTTCCCTGCCCCATATCTTTTTTTTAGCGCCTCAAAAGCAATGGCAAGTTTGAAGATCGATCCTTGCGGTGTTGATTGGCGGAAGGCTTGCGAGCGCGCATAGCCAAAGCCACCGTAAGGATAAAAAGCAGCTGCTAGATGTTTTTCAAGCTGAACACCTAAATGGGATTGCAAATGGGGATATTTACCAAAAAGAGGCTCTTTTAGCTCTTCAAAGGGGCGCAATGTTTTTAGAAATGGCGTGCGCACAGCAGGATCTAAGTGTGTGAGTAGTTGCGTTAATTTTTCAAGATTGGGGTCAGAAGCAAGATGACGTTTGGCAGCAAGAATGGCACTTAAATAGGGATCGCCTTCTTCTGCTTGTCCTGTGACAAATGTTTCCATAAAGAGATAACGGTTTTTTTCCCAAAATTCGGCAAACATCTTTTTTGAAAGTTGATCCAGATATTCTGGATAGGGGCGCGCTGCTTTTTTAGCTTTTTTTTCTTCGGCTCTTTTTTCTTCTAAATAGCTTTTAAAATTTTGAGCGCGCCATGCTTTAAAATAAAACTGCTTGTATAGATCCTCTGCTTTGAGGCGAAGCGCGCGGTAGTACCGGTTAATGCCTTGCGCAAGTAGCCGGTATTCTAAAAGGGTTAAAGTGCCCACAGCAGCAACAACTTCTTCTGAAAAATCATCACTTTTGAGGACGAGTTTAAAAAGATCTAGCAGCAAAAGCTTATCATCATTGTGTGCTATTGCCTCTAAATAAGGGTCGATCTTTTTTTTAAGCGCAGAAATCTCTAATAGGTGGAGATCAAAGGCTTGCTGCACGGTCTCTTTTTCTTCCTTTTTGCTTTGCATACGAGAAGGAATATGAAATCCACCGCGATACAAAGTATCGATGATGGTAGCGGCAGAATTTTGGCCAGATAGAGTAAGCAGTTGTTTGAAATCTTTTTGTAGGGCAATGGCACTTTTTACAGTTGTCGCTACTGATTTTTTCAAAGTGCTCTCTTGCGGCAAAGTGCAGGCTAAATAATAATCCCATGTAAGAGGCTTGCAATCTTCTATGAATTCTCTTGTTTTAGGATCAAAGAGCTCTCTAGAAAGCGGCACTGTTCCATCCCAGATCTCTCCAATATGCAGATCATTTTCGAGCCATTTCAAAATACAGGAGCGTTTTTCTTTGCGCTTTTGCGGATCGCGCAAGCTGGCAAAATCATTGGGATTAAAGCGGGGATAAGAGGCCAGGGCAACAACCTCACCTGTTTGAGGCAGCATCGCCACAATAGCCCCTCCGCGCTGCCAAGGGTGGCGTCTTTGTGGATTTCGCTCTTTATCTCTGCTGTCCTGAAATAGTTCATAAGAACTTAATAGTTCTTCAGCGGTTTTTTGGAGCTCTGAGGAGAGTGTCAAAATGAGTCTTTGGCCAGAAACAGGCGGTCGCGAACCGGGAAGTTCACGCACTAGATTGCCTTTGACAGTCACTTAATAGGTTTTTTTTCCATAGAGCCCA
>CAYSQP010000016.1:0-8138 GCA_964433285.1 uncultured bacterium
TGAGTACCAAGATACCAATCCAACCCAGTATCGGATTGCCAAAATGCTCTCTAGCGGCCACCAAAATCTTTGTGTTGTAGGAGATGATGATCAATCAATTTACGGCTGGAGAGGCGCGGAAATTAAAAATATCCTCGATTTTGAAGCAGAAACAGTTGTCAAATTGCAACAAAATTACCGTTCTACTCCCACCATTTTAAAAGCGGCCAATACTGAGATTGCGCATAATTCTAAAAGGCATCCCAAAGAGCTTTTTAGCCATCAAGATCCAGGAGAGGCAATTGTGCTCTTCCATGCGCCAACAGAAACCGAAGAGGCCGATGCAGTGATCCAACGCATGCTTTGGCTGAAAAAAACAAGAAATTTAAAGTGGAGCGCATTTGCAATTCTCTATCGCTCTAATCTGCTTTCACGCCCTTTTGAGATGGCACTTATGAAAGCCATGTGGGAAAAAAATGGCAGTTTGATGCGTGGCATTCCTTACCAGGTTTTTGGTGGCACTGAGTTTTATGAACGCAGTGAGATTAAAGATCTGTTGGCTTATCTACGCGCGATTGTCAATCCACTCGATGAAGAAGCGCTTCTGCGCATCATCAACGTGCCGCGGCGCGGGATCTCAGAAAAAACGCTGGATCATTTAACTGCCTATAGCCGTGAAAAGAAAATCCCACTTTGGCAGGTTTTAAAAGAGCCTGCTTTACTAGAGCTTTCCCCACGCAGCTTAAAAGCGGTTCAACTTTTTGTTGCTCTAATCGAGAATGCGCGCAAAGAATTTGAAAAGCGACCTCTGCATAAAGTCTTAACTACTTTTATTGAAGAAGTGGAAATAAAAAGGGCCATCGAAGAAGAGGTTAAAGATGAAAAAGCGCGCCAATTCAAATGGGATAATGTAATCAGTTATACAGAAACAATGCGCCACTATGAAGAGACAACCGAAGAAGCTTCCTTGCACCATTTTATCTCGACAACAATCCTTGATCAATCCTCCTTTTCTGCAAAAGAGAAAGCCGGTTATCAAGAGAGTGTGAGTTTGATGACATTCCATAGTGCAAAAGGACTAGAGTTTGAAGCATGTTTCCTAGTTGCTTTAGAAGACCATCTGATTCCTCATGAAAAAAGTTTAAAAGAGACCGGCTTAGAAGAAGAGCGCCGGCTTTTTTATGTTGCTATCACACGAGCAAAGCAATATCTCACCCTTAGCATGGCCCGCGAGCGCAAGCGTATCCGCAAAGAAGAAAAATCAAACCCTTCCCGTTTTTTATTTGAAATTCCTAAAGAGCTGATCCGCGTTGTCTCTCACCGCAATCCGATTTAATCATTGCATCTTCATCCTTGTTGGTTATTTATGCAACAAAACCCTATGATGTGGCAGTATGCTAGATCTTATTTTTGCAGCACAGTGCGCTCATGTCATTGTTCCTGATGCAACAGATCAGGCAATGAGCTACTACCGCAGCGGTAATATTCTTTGGATGCTGCAGCAGTTCTGGACTCTTGCCATTCCCCTTTTGCTGCTGTTTACAGGCTTTTCTGGGAAGTTGGGCTCTTTTGCAAAAAAGTGGAGCAAGCGCTGGTATCTAACTTTAGCCATTTATTTGATTATCTTTATCTGCCTTTATCAGCTGCTCTATTTTCCTTTAGATGTTTATGCAGGCTATATCCGCGAGCATCAGTACAATCTCTCTGCACAGTCATTTACAAGATGGTTTTCCAATTATGGCAAAGCTGTGCTTGTGGCTCTTATTTCTTCTTTAGCTTTTATCTGGGTCTTTTATCTTTTACTGAAAAAAAGCCCACGACGCTGGTGGTTTTATAGCAGCCTAGCTGCGATTGCCATTCTATTTATCATGATGTTTGTCCAGCCGATCTGGATTGACCCTCTTTTCAATCGATTTGGGCCCATGAAAAATAAAGCCTTAGAAAGTCAGATCTTAAATTTGGCCTCACGCGCGGGCATTGAAAATGGACGGGTTTTTGAAGTCGACAAAAGCCGCGACACACAAAAACTAAATGCCTATGTTGTTGGCTTTGGCGCCACTAACCGAATTGTGCTTTGGGATACTACAATTAGAGAGATGGAACCAGATCAGATCCTATTTGTGATGGGACATGAGATGGGCCATTATGTCCTCCACCATATCTGGTGGTCTTTTATCTATTTTAGCGCTTTGTCATTTCTACTTTTTTACCTTACCTATCGCTCTGCCAATTTCCTTTTAAAGCGCTATAAAGAACGATTTGGATTTAAACATTTGTACGATATTGCTTCGCTCCCTTTGCTGCTTTTTTTAATCGCTTTTTTTCTTCTTCTTTCAGGACCGCTAAGCAATCTAATGTCCCGTTGCATGGAACATGAAGCAGACCGTTTTGGCTTAGAAATCACACAAAATAATGCAGCAGCTGGTCAAGCATTTTTGACTTTGCAAAGGGAAAACTTAGCTAATCCCCACCCTGGAATCATCTATAAAATCTGGCGCTGTACTCATCCGCCCCTTGTAGAGCGGGTCGAATTTTGCAACAGCTATTGCCCTTGGAGCGAAGGCAAACCACTAAAATATGGGCAATACTTCCGTTAATTTTAATTTAATTGTCCTGATAGGCCGCCATACTTGCGGATATACTCTTTGCCCCAATGCCCTACCCAATGGATAATAAGTGCCTGCATATTGAGTCCTTGGGACATACGCCAGTTATACTCTGGCTCTAGCTCTCTGATTGGAAACTGTTCTAAAAAAATAAGGCGCGAAAGGAGCTGTTGATCTCCCCAAAATTGGCTGTTTAAAGAGCCTGCTGACTGAGCCCAAAGTTGAAGTAGTGGTGCATTTTTCTGATATACAATCACTCCAGAATTATAATGGATCTCCGCGTCTAAAAGTTGTCCCTGTTGTTTCTCTTGGAGATGATGGCCTTCTGTTTCTTTTGCTAGCGCCGCATCTTGGCAGCAAAAATCAAACATCTGATCTAAAGGACCTAAAACTTCACAGTCCAAATCTAGCCATACAGTACGCTCAAAAGGGGTTTGCAACAGGGCAAATGGTTTTTTAAACCAGCTTTGCCGCTGTTTCCAGATGGCTTTTCCATATGTTTTTTCCCACTTTTGCGCGACATCCAGGTCTATTTTAGATCTAGGGGCGATCTCTGCACGCATTTGAAGATCGATCACCGCTCCTCTGGCAGCACAAAAACGCCTCGCCTTTGTCGACATGCCAAAATCAACAAATGCAACAGGGGCAGAATTATGTTTTTGATAGCAAGACCACCAAAAATCAAGCAGCCATTCTATTTTGCGGTCCGCGCCTACTAGGATTCCAGCATTATTTGCCATGCTTTTTGAAATATTCAATGGCTAAAGACAGTTCAGCGCGCTCTACTTCAGGAGCCGCATCATGAGAAATAGAGGCATGATAAAGCGCTTCTTTAATCAAATTACGGCTAAAAAGAAATTGGGCAAGCATCATCTCTATTTTCCAAAAATTTTCCTGATCCAGCTTCCCAAACTTCTGTCCATATTCAAGAAGCGGTTTAATCGCTTTATGCGGCTTTACTTTTTTTGCTAAAGCATGGAAATCAGCAAGTGCAATTTTTAAATGGGTCCCATGCTCATTTTTAGGATCGCGCTCTAAAATTCTCTTTCGCAACTTTTGTATTTTACTATCTTTTATTTTTTCTTTTTCAATAAGAGCTAGATACTGCTGCGTCAGAAAAAAAGCGCCCCTATCTTTTTTTAACCCTTCTTCGAGAATCTCTTTTTTAAAATGGCCATTTTCCAATCTGTCCACCTTTTGAAAAAGGGTTTTAAGCTGCTCAAAGGGCATCTGTTTTAAATAGTGGCCAGCAATGGCCATTTTAATGAGTTGAAAGTCAAAAAACAGTTCCTTGATATAGGCAGCAAAATCGCCGGCAGGCAGTGGCAAGTCATGCACCTTTGCAAATAGCTCTCCTTGAAAATCAAAAAGAGCAATTATCGGATACTCTTTCACATGGTAGCGTTTGGCAAAGGGCCCATTTTGGGTTTTTAGCAAAATAAATTCTTGGGACAATGCGTCTGTAAATTCTGCACTACTCAGCAGATCCCCTTCTAATTTTTGCGACCAAGGACATTCTTGGGGGTTTAAAAAAACAGCTACTAAAGGTTTGTGCTCTTCTTTGGATATTTCCACTGCTTTTTTATAGTCTAACTGCCATACCTCTTGCCCGCGAATCGTAAAAGGCCATAAAATAGCTGCAAAAAAAAGCATTAAGTACATAGCTATTTCATATATAAAAATGTCTTTATTTCCGCCTACTTTTATTTTACGGCACAGAAAGGAAAATTTAAAAAAATGTTCTTTGCATGGGCTAGAAGAGCGCGCCGATTTTTGCTTTTTTACCTACCCTATTGCAGAGCTTCCTGATCTTTCTCATTATCTGATTTTGTCATTAGATGGAGTGCCACTTTCCAAAGAAGATGGTAACAAAGGAATTTTTCTATTGGACGGCACATGGCGTTATGCAGCTAAAATGGCGCATGCCCATTTTAAAGACAAAAGCTGCATGCGCACGCTTCCAGGCCATTTCCAAACCGCCTACCCTAGAGTGCAAAAGGATTGTCCTGATCCATTGCGCGGCCTTGCCTCCATTGAAGCGCTCTACATTGCTTATTCTATTTTAGGGCGAGATACGACAGGACTTTTGGACCATTACTATTGGAAGGATCTTTTTTTAAGTAAAAATCAATTGAGAGATTTCTTCTAAGTTAAGAGAATAATCTTTTTCAAAGACCTGGTCTAAAAGGGCCGATTTCTTCTCTTTTAAAGCCATCATTTTTTCTTCAATGCTATCTACAGTCACATATCTGCGTGCAATGAGTAGCCTTTTACGCCCTATCCGGTGTGCCCTGTCAATGGCCTGTCTTTCAGTTGCCTCATTCCACCACGGATCGTAAATAAACACATAATCAGCCTCTGTAAGATTCAGTCCTACCCCACCTGCTTTTAAACTAATCAAAAAAACAAGCAAGTCAGGGTTTTCTTGAAACTGTGCAACAACTTTCTCGCGCTCTTTTGTCTGTCCATCCAGATATCCATAGGCGATTTTTTTCCTTTCAAGCTCTTCTTTTATCAGTTTTAACATCTCGGTGAATTGGCTATAAATTAGCACTTTACGCTTTTCTAAAAGCACTGTTTCTAGATCTTGGAAAAACCGTTCAAATTTCCCACTTTGAGAAGCAAAGTGGGGATCAACTAAAGCTGGATGGCAGCAGATCTGGCGTAAACGCAACAGTGTCTCCAAAATTTCCATCTGCTTTGTGCATAAGCGTCTACTGTGCAAAAATTGCTGATACAGATTGTTTTGCTCCTCCTCCATCTCAATCCAGATTGTTTGCTCGATTTTTTCTGGCAGCTCATCTGCGATGAGCTCTTTTGTACGCCTTAAAATAAAGGGTTTGATTTTCCTCTCCAATTCCCCTTGAAGCTGGGGCATTAAAAATTGGAATAAAGAGAGTAGATCCTCACTTCTATTTTCGATAGGAGTGCCTGTGATTGCCAGACGAAATATACCTTGGAGCGCGCACGCCGCTTGCGCAGTTTGACTTTGAGGATTTTTAATATTTTGCGCTTCATCTAAAACGATGCACTCAAACTCAATTTCTTTTAAAAGAGCAAGATCCAGGCGCAAAAGTGCATAAGAGGTAATCACGATTTTTTTCTGCTCTAATTCATGTTTTGATTGATGGCGCTTTGGGCCTTGATGTTCATAGATGGAAAAAGAGGGAAGGAATTTTGCAATCTCTTTGCGCCAATTAAAAATCAAAGTGGTCGGAGCCACGATCAAAATCGGCTTTTCTGTTTCCAACAAGGAAAAAAAAGAGAGCGTTTGGACCGTTTTGCCAAGTCCCATCTCATCGGCAAGTAGGCCATGGAATCCATAATGATAGAGAAATTGGAGCCAGTTCAACCCCTCCTGCTGATAAGGATAAAGAGTGCCATGAAAATGGTGACTTGGAACAAGGGATGCTGGTTTTTCAAAAAGCTGTCGAACAGAGGCTGTTTTTTGCACATTTTTTATTTCTAAAAGCGGTTCAAAGAGTCCAAAGTTTCTTCGATGGATTTTATCTTCCTCGGCAAATTCGATGATCTCTTTTGGAAATTGATGGGGATCGATCAGCGCAACAGTAGAATCTGATAGCTGTAAAAAACGGACCTGTTTTTTTAGAGCTAAAGCCACTTTCTGAATCTCAAGCTGCTCTTGATCAAAAAAAACTGTGCCTTCCATTTTTAAATGGTGGTCTTCTACATCGAAGGTCAGCTGCATATTAGAATAAATATGGACTTGGAAAGAGGATGCATCGACTACTTTCCATCCCATCTCAATTAAAAACCGCAACGTACTAGCCACTTTATCTGTGGGACAATAGTAATGAGAATCCCCAATTACTTTTTTTTGAAATCCTGCTTCTAAAAGATCTGCTTCCCAATATTTTTCCTTACCTTCCTCCCGCCAAGGGAAAGGAGTAGGATCATGAAAAGCGATTTTCTGATTGCCATAATCCATCCAGAGGTCTGCAAAAGCTCCTGTTTTGTCTTTAAGCACTAAATAGGGCATGGCAGCTGTTTTTTTATAAATAACTTGGGGATCATGAAAACTTTCTGCATTGATCTTAATGAGCCTATTGCCTGTCAAAGCCCATGGAGTGGGCAATGAGAATATCAGATCAGATTCTACAACTGTTATTTCTTTGCCTTCAAAATGCAATTTTTTAAGACGTTTATCGCCCTCTACTTCATAAAAAAATTCTGCTTCTGCTTTTACTGGAAAATAACCCAAAAACGCTAAAGCTTTTAGCGCATTTTCTGCTCTGATATAAAGACGATTGAAGGAGATTGTTTCAGCAGCAGAGCTTAAGGGATTGATGCCTAGATAGCCTAGCTGCTGCTCAATGAAGAATTGGACTGCGGGTCGCTCTTTTTCAGTTGCTAATTGGATCCATGTATCGCGATATAAAAGCCGAGGGTATTTGAATTGGATGACAAGAAAGAGCTTTCCGCCCTTTTTTTCTTGGCTGATTTCAAACTTCAAGTGTAGTTGTACCATTTGCGAAATGGCTTAGGCTTATCTGTTTTTTCATAAGGGCGAAGCCGCTCGGCCTGTGTGCACTGCTCACTACAACAGCCTAAATATTTTTCTGCGCATGAAAAGCAGCAGGTAAATAGTTCATTGCAGTCCATATTAGCACAATTGTAGTAGGTATCGTTTGAGACTTTGCAATGGCAACATAAGCTAATCACTTCAGAGTCTTCTTCTGAGAGGGGGACAGCCATGCGGTCATCAAATACAAACAACTTGCCCTTCCAATAGGCACTACCCTCTTGATGGCCATAGTTGATCACTCCCCCTTGCAGTTGAAAAACATTTTTAAAACCAGCCTCTTTAAGAAGCGCTGAATAAAGCTCGCAACGGATACCGCCTGTGCAATACATCATCACTTTGGCTTTTTCTGGATTCAACTTTTTTTTAAGATTGTCTGCGTATAAAGGAAATTCTCGAAACATCTCTAGCTCTGGTAGATCAGCCCCCTCAAAATGGCCCACTTTCCACTCATAATCATTACGCACATCAATAAGAACCGTATCCTCGTCCCGCTTTTGAAGCATCTCTTTCCACTTTTTTGGAGAAAGAGCCACTCCGCGCTTTGAAAGGTCAGGTTTAATGTCCAAAGCCACAAGCTGCTCTCTAAATTTGACCGTTTTTCGAGGGAAAATATGCTCATGGTAAGGATCAGATTTAAAATCAACTTCTTGAAAACGAACATCTTTCTTTAGCCATTCCATATAAGCTTCTGCATCCGCAATGCACGCACACATCTGGCCATTGATCCCTTCAGAGGAGATATAGATACGTGAAGTCACATCCCTATTTTCAAAAAAAGCATGATGTTTGGCAACCTCTTCATCTGGATTCTCAATCGGGATGAAATGGTAAAAAGCTAAAACTAAGTATTTTTTTGATTCCATAAAAGCTGTCCGAAATTATAGTGAGACCTTGTATAAAAATAAAGAGTTCTATATTCTTTCCAGATCTATTTAAGAGTAGAGGAGTTTTCCAATGGTTCGTTATACCGGTCCTAAAAATCGAATTGCACGACGCTTTGGCGCTAA
>CAYSQP010000017.1:0-8078 GCA_964433285.1 uncultured bacterium
TTTTTTCTTTATGATCATTTCTTGAATATACTTAGAGACATCAGCGTCATTGATATAGGGGATATGGTTATCTTTTAGGCGCTTAAAAAGTAGATCAGCACCCCCAGGGGTATAACCTGAGCCTTTGCTATGCTCAATGTGATAGATCGCTTTTTCTCTTGAAAGAACCTTATGCTTAAGTCCACTTATTTTGGCCTGATATACAAACATGGAATCTATATGCCAAGAAAAGATGGGCCATTCTGCATAGGCTCTTTCCTCCATCCAGTTTTCATAAGCTAGAAGAGTAAAATCTCCACAAGCATTGGTGTGAATAGGGAGTTTCATGCGCAAGTAGATCTTTTTGAGCAGATAATAATAATGCTTAAGATGGTCTTTCCAATGGGATATTAAATAAAATGTTTTAAATAAACGCAAAAAATTAATTCGTTTAAACATAAATTTTATTTCTTTTTACCACTTATCGCCAGTTTTAATCAATGTTCCAAACCGTCCATTGATGCGGAAAAAATTCTCTTTGCAATATTTTAAGATAGTATCAAAGGAATCGGTTTCTGGAAGATGGTGAGGAATATCTAGACGATCCACGCGATAGAGCACTCCTTTTTTCAATTGATCACGTAAATAGATGATAAGCTCATCAGAAAATAATAGATCTATATTGGTCGCAAGAACAAATTCTCCTTGTGCGCGGCGGATACCCACATTTTTGGCAATCATCTGAAACAGCGGGATTTTATCTGAATTGGCAAAAGTATCATGGAATTTTTTTGGGACTCGAATGATACGGACAGTGCAAGGACCTAAATCTTTAGGAAATTTTAATACTTTTTCTAGAGTTTCTTTTCCTTCGATGGGATTCCATTCAACAAGGATAAGTTCTGCATTTAACTGATGTCTTTTGCATTGTGCGATGAAGCCATCTACGAAACTTTGCATGCGGTAGAGAAGATTGAGACCATGATCATCATTGCGGGAAGTCGCAACAACACTTAAGTGGAACTTTCTCATGGGTTTGCTTTTGTCGCAGTTAGGCAGAGATGCCAGCCCCATTTTTTCTCAAGGAAACCGAATAATACTTTGGGCATAAAACGAAAATACCAAACCTTTACATAGCGATACTGGACGTAATCAGGAATTCGATAGGGAAATATGTGGCAAATGTCGTTTTTTTCTATTTTAAAACCAGACGTTTCAAGAAGTTTTTTCCCTTGGTCTTTGTCGTATGCATAGGTGATTGGGCACCCTGTTTGAGCTTCAGAATAGCGCGCAATCAATTGATCGAGTTTCCAAAACTGCAATTTGCCATATTTCAATAGAATCCAAAATACTTTCCAGGAACGGCGGTGATAGACCATGATTTTTAGTTTGCCGTCAGGTTTTAAAAAGCTTGCAAGTTGTTTTAAAATCAGATCTGGATTGGGACTATGGTGGATGACTCCGAAAGAAAAAATGAGGTCATATTTTTCTTCAGGGATATAGTTGGAAAGCTCTTCTGCATTGGCATGAAAAAATTCTATTTTATCGGCAAGGCCACATGCTTCTGCATTTTTCTTGGAAATTTCCAGTGATTTTTCAGATAAATCAACAGCTGTCACTTTTTCTGCGCCTGCACGCGCAAAACCAATAGCAACAGCTCCTATTCCACACCCGATCTCCAGTACTTTTTTTCCTTTCACAGAAGAGAAATCGGCAAAGTCGACAAGATGGGGCTCAACAAAATATTTCCTTGCTTCAATCTCATCAAAATACTCTTTTGTTCCGATTGGTTGTACTGAATGTTTTAGATTGCAAGGGCGGTTGTCCCAGAACGAGCGCACTTTTTCAATGGGGACCTTACGAAATGTATCAAAAATGGTCTGTTTCAATGTTAACTCCTAAGCTCTAAGAGGTTTTTCTTTTGCATCTCTTCAAAAATCCAATGATATGTTTTCCTAAGACCTTCGCGCAGAGAGATTGAAGGCTCCCAGCCTAATTTTTGCTGGATCAAAGTATTATCACTATTTCTACCTCTTACGCCTTGGGGTGCATTTAAAATATAGTTACGCTTCACTTTGATTCCAGCGATCTCTTCGACAAGTGTGACAAGCTGATTGATAGAGACAAGTTCGCTACTTCCTAGATTGATCGGCTCTAAGATATCACTTTTCATAATAGTCTTAGTCCCATAGATGCAATCATCAATATAAGCAAAACTGCGTGTCTGTTCCCCATCTCCCCAGACATCAATTTCTTCTACTCCAGTTAAGATAGTTTGTGCGATTTTGCGGCATATAGCAGCGGGAGCTTTTTCTCTACCATTTTCATAGGTCCCATGAGGGCCGTACACATTGTGGAAACGGGCAATACGTGTTTGCAATCCAAAATCTTCACGAAAATGGCGGCACATTCGCTCGCTAAAAAGTTTTTCCCAGCCATAGCCATCTTCTGGTTGGGCAGGATAGGCATCCTCTTCTTTTAAGGGAACAATGGCTGTTTTTGTCTGTTTTTCAGCAGTATACACACAAGCAGAGGAAGCAAAGAAATAGCGCTCGACTTGAAATTGTTGAGCGGCAAGCAACATATGTGTATTGACTAAAATAGAAAGCATGCAGAGTGCTTTATTTGCCTCGATAAAGCCCATTCCGCCCATATCAGCAGCAAGATTAAACACCCATCGGACATCTTTACATGCTTTTTCACAGGCCGATTTTTCTTTTAGATCAGCCTGGATATTATCGACGCCCTTAAATAGCTGGTACCAATCATCAAAAGGTTTAATATCGACTGCGCGAATGCGCTTAAATCCATTTTTTACAAAATCAGCTACAAGATGGCCTCCAATAAAGCCACCCGCACCTGTGATTAAAACTAGATCGTCTTTATCCATTTTTTTCCTTTTATACTAAACTTTCGACTAGATCGGGTTTTCCGAGATGGACGACATGGCACACTTCTGCAAATGTTTCTTTAGAGAAAAGACGCCAGCAATCGATGATTGTGCTGCAGAATTCTAGCTGTTTTATAAAGGCAGGGGTAATCCTACATGCAAAATCGGGCCAAGGGGTCATGATCAGTAAAGTCTCAGCAAAGCGGCTGCATTCTTCTAAAGAAGAGGCGATTTGAACACTGTTTGCAAGCAATTTTTTAGCTTCTGTAAGCGCCATAGGGTCATAGACAGTGACGGCAAAACCACCAGAGGCAAGTAAATTAGAAATTTCCACTCCTGCGCTATTTTCTACGACATAGGTACCAGGCTTATAGGACAGGCCTAAAACAGCAACCCGTTTTCCTTGTGCATATTTCTTAACAGAATTAAAAAGACGATGCATCTGGGCGTGGTTGACACTTTGGGTTGCTTCAGCAATATCTGCACAGGCACCTAAACGTTCAGCTAGGGCTGTAAATGCAGTATTATCGCGAGGAAAACAGGGACCGCCAAAAGGAACTGCTGCTTTTAAATATTTTTTGCCGATCCGGCTATCAAGACCAATGGCTTGGGTAACCTCTTCTACATCACTCTGTGGCAAGAGATCGCAAATGCCAGACAACATGTTTGCATAGGAGATTTTTGTTGTGATAAAAGTGTTAACTGCTAGTTTTGTCAGTTCAGCATTGATTAAATTCATTCTTCTGATAGGAGGGTTATTTTCACAGACAGTTTCATAGATTTTCTGGAGCACCTCGCCGGCTTGAGAATCTGATTGGCCAATCAGCACCATGTCAGGGTAAAGCATATCGCGTACAACGCTTCCCAAAGCAATAAACTCAGGGCTATAACAGAGACCAAGAGTATCTCCAACCTTCCTGCCTGAAAACTGCTCCAATGTTTCTTGAATCTCACCGCCTGTCGATCCAGGCATCACCGTACTTGTGACGACGACAAGATGATAATCTTTTTTTTCATGGAGGGCTTCTCCAATTTTTTTTATCGCTTCTAAAACAAAATGATTGGAAAAAAAACCGCTACTTTCACTCGGCGTGGGCACAATGATAAATGTGGCTTCTGTGTGCGCAATAGCTGGAGTGTAATCTTGTGTGGCACGTAATCTTGCAGCGCTTGTTTCTATAAGCTGTTGCAATTGCGGTTCATCAAAAGGAGCGATTCCTCCATTGATCTGATCTACAAATTTTTTATTAAGATCGATGCCTATCACCTCATGGCCTTTACTGGCAAGAAGAGCGGCAAGAGGAGATCCCAATTTGCCAAGGCCCACTACTGATAATTTCATTTTTCACTATGGTTTTAACTGTTTAAATAAGAGACTTTTGTCGATTCGGGAAAAAAAATCAATCAAAATTCTCTTGTGTCGGTATACTAGTAGCATGCTCTCTATTATCTTGTATGGCAGAAATGATCAGCATGGTTATAACTACCATAAACGTTTTGCAATCAGTCTGAATTGCCTTGCAGAAATGCTTTTGTTCCCAGAGGATGAGATTCTATTTGTCGATTACAACAGTGCTGATGATGAACCGACAATTGTTGAGGTACTGCAAGATACCTTAAGCGAAAAAGCAAAAAACTATTTAAAAATTTTTCGTGTGCGTGCCAAGCAACATCAATTGGTCAAAACAGGCCTAGCCGTTTGCGAACCTATAGCAAGAAATGTAGCGATTAGAAGAAGCAATCCTAAAAATCGATGGATCCTCTCGACCAATATCGATATGATTTTTGTCCCTTTTCTCCCCGATCAAACCTTGTCAGAGATTGTTGCCGAGCTTCCAGATGGGTTTTATCAGCTACCGCGCTTTGAGCTTCCAGAGAATTTATGGGAGTCAAAGCTGCATCGGCTAAAACCTAAAGACAATATTGCATTTCTTCAGGAGAAGGCACAAGCATTGCATCTTCAAACAATTGTAAGAAGAGATGACTTTCGCATGTATGATAATCCGGGCGATTTTCAACTGATGCTGCGCAAAGATATTTTTCATATTGGAGGATTTGATGAAAAAATGGTTCTAGGTTGGCATCTAGATTCCAATTTATGCAAGCGGATGTTCTTGCTAGATAAGCAAAAAATCTACTCTTTAGAAGATCGGTTAGCAGGATACCATTGCAACCATACGCGCACATCTTCTCTTGTCCACAGTAAACAGCGCGCAGAAAATAGCTGGAAACTTTATGTCCAAAAGATCAATTCCCCTTTTCTATCAGGGGACTGGGGACTTGCAAAAGAAGAAATTGAAGAGATCAAGCTTCAATCAGAACATGCCGTCGCATTTGAAAATCTGCTTATGAATATTGAAAAAAAACGGTATGAGCTACCGATCGATTTTTCTACTTACAATACACTGGTTTACCCTATGGGACAAGTGGTGGCCCATCTGATGGACCATTTTTGCCATCTTTCGAGCAAAAGCAACATTGCATACATAGGCCATAATGAACCATTAGTTGCTCTATTGGAAAATTATTTATCTAAAAGAAAATGGGAAGGAAAAATTTTAAGAGATTTAAATAGTGATGCTGCATTACTGATTTTTGATTTTGGCTTTAACCAAGAAGTAAAACATGGAAGAGCGCACTTAAGATCTATCATGACCAGCTTTCTAAAAGCAGTGAGGCAGGAGAAAAAGAGCAAAAAAAATCGAAAATTTATTGGAATCAATGTGATGCATACCGATTTTCGCGCGCTTTTCCATCGCCATCTTTCTCTTCTTTCATGCAGTTATGCCACTGGGGTAGTTTATGGGTATGTGGGGCAAAAGAAAAAGATAAATTGGAAAATAACTCAGGGATTAAAAAGGAAATTTTTATTTGCTTTCCATTATTTTTGCCTGCGCTATTTCTACAAACGGTGTGATAAAATTAGGCATTGGGCGCATGAACGTAAATTACTACGTTAATGCTTCTTCGGTTCTACCATAAATATCTTCAAAGCGGACGATATCATCTTCACCTACATATTCGCCCACTTGCACTTCGATGATTTCTAGGGGAACTTTGCCTGGATTTTCTAAACGGTGTGTTGTGGATTTGGAAATAAAAAGGCTTTCATTTTCATGTAAAAGGGTCTCTTTATCCTCTAAGGTGACTTTGGCTGTTCCACGGATCACGACCCAATGCTCATTGCGGTGGTAATGGAGCTGAAGGCTTAGTTTTTGCCCGGGTTGGACAAGGATATGTTTAATTTTGTAGCGCTCGCCTTCTTCTAGCACGGTATAAAACCCCCAAGGGCGATGCGTTGTGCGCTGCTCGCTGATTTCTTTGGGATGGGTCTGTCTGATTTTTTCTAAAAGAGTCTTAACTTTTTGAGACTCTCCTTTTTTGGCCACAAGAAGAGCATCTTCTGTATCCACAATAAGCAGGTCTTCAAGGCCAATAGCAGCCACAAGCCGTTTATTACCCATAATAAGGCAATTTTTTGATTCTAAACTATGGACAGCGCCAATTTTAACATTCTTATCCTCATCTTTTTCTAAGGTATCAAAAAGGCTGTCCCACGAGCCGATATCGGACCAGCAAAGATTAAGAGGAACCACTTTGTTGAGCTTCGACTTTTCCATAAGGGCATAATCGATGGAAATGTGGGGCATGGAGCTAAAATCTTGGTACATTTCTTGGAAACTGCCGTCCATTTGTGAAGCAATTTTTGGGGCATAGAGATGAAGCTCTTTAAGCCATGTTTTGACATGAAAAAGAAAGATGCCTGAATTCCACAAATAGCAGCCGCTTTCTAGAAATTCTTGCGCTTTTTTAAGGGGTGGCTTTTCTATGAAGCTATCCACATCTAAGCACAATTGGTCTGCCTGCTTAAATTTGATATAGCCGTAACCTGTTTCAGGTTTTTGGGGCCATATCCCAAAAGTGATATGGAACCCTTTTTTAGCAACTGGTTCTGCTTGCCAAACCTTTTCTAAAAATAGATCTTCAGGGGAAATAAAATGGTCAGAGGCGGTCACTAAAATGCACTCATCTTCATCTAATTGCCCGCGCTCTTGAAGGAATTTTACGCCAAGCGCAATGGCAGGGGCTGTATTTTTCCCTTCTGGTTCAAGTAGGATCTGCCTTTGCAATTTAAGATCTATCTCTCCTGCCTGATGTTTAACAATATGGAGATATTTCTGGTTTGTGATGATGAGTAGATCTTCAGGGGGATGTGCTTTTAAAAAACGCAGCAGTGTCTTTTGTAAAAGAGTTTTAGAATCACCTAAGGGAAGGAACTGTTTTGGACAGCAATCTCTTGAAACGGGCCACAGCCTTGTTCCTGTACCGCCAGCTAAAATGATCACTTTCATAAATTTAAGATGGTATTTGACTTTGAATTTAGCTGGCAATACCGTTTTCTTCCATAATATTCATAGATAAGAGATCATTTTTATTAATAAGATGAAAACTGCATTGGTCCATGATTGGCTTGTCGGCATCGGCGGGGCAGAAAAAGTATCTCAAGCTATTACAGAGCTCTATCCTTCTCCTATCTACACGTTGATCAAAGATAAAAAAAAACTGCAAAGAACTTATTTTGAAAATAAGGCGATCAACTGCTCTTTTTTACAAAAATTTCCCTGGGCGACAAACTATTTTCGTAATTTTCTTCCTCTATTTCCTTTTGCCATTAAGCAGTTTGACCTTCAAGAATATGACGTTGTGTTTTCTTCTTCCCATGCGGTGGCCAAGGGAGTGATCACTCATCCTCATCAGCTCCATATTTGCTATTGCCACACCCCGATGCGCTATGCATGGGATCTTTATCATGAATATTTAAATCCTTTGAAAGGATGTAAAAAAATAGCTGCTCAGTGGAGTTTGCAGTATCTTCGCAGCTTTGATGTGAAAAGCGCAGTCGATTTTTTTATTGCTAATTCTGCTCATGTGGCAAAAAGAATTCAGAATCATTATGGAAAATGTGCAGAGGTGATCTATCCTCCTGTTGCAACTCATTTATTTAATATTAGCAAAACGAAGGAAGATTATTACATCACACTTTCTCGGCTAGTCCCTTATAAGCGGGTAGATCTTATTGTGGAGGCGTTTTCAATCTTAGGCAAAAGGTTGCTTGTTATTGGAGATGGGCCTGAATTTTATAAAATCAAAGCAAAGGCATCTAAAAATATTGAGCTACTTAAAGCGCAGGATAGCCGCACAGTCGCTG
>CAYSQP010000018.1:0-8041 GCA_964433285.1 uncultured bacterium
TTTTTCTTCATAAATCCAGTGTGGATCTGAAAAATAGTCCTCTGTCAAAGTGGCTAGCATGGGCGAAATAAAATGGGGTGCAGCCTGCTTTTTTAAGCCTTTAAGGATCTCTTTTTCATTTTGATTAAAAGCCATTGTTTATCTCGAAAATGGATAAGCGCATAGGGACCTTTTAATTTCTTGCCTTTAAGATCAAGTTCGATAGCGCCTTTTTTATAGGTTTGTTTAAGCGGGCTTTCTTTAAGATTTGTAAATGTGCCGCGATCCCAAATCTCTACAAGCCCGGCGCCATATTGCCCTTCGGGAATCACCCCTTTAAAATAGGCATATTCCATGGGATGATCTTCAGTTTCGATGGCAAGGCGCTTTTCTGCTGTCTTTTTAGGAATTCCCTTCGGAACAGCCCAAGATTTTAAAACTCCTTCCATCTCAATGCGAAAATCGTAATGCAAGTGGGAAGCATGATGCTTTTGCACAACAAAAAGCATCTTTTTGCCGGCTCTTTTTTTTGCGCTAGAAGGTTCTGGAGTTTTTTTAAAATCCCGCTTTTTTTTGTATGCGGCAAGTTTTGCAGCCATGATGGTACATATAGCAAGTCACTATTAAAAAATTTAATAAATAATGCTTTAAATTTAAACTTGTCTTTCATTAAAATTTTTACTGATTTTACTTGCTAGGAGCTGGTTTATGGTAATAAGAATAGATACAAGCACCAATACGATTTCCCTGACTCAGAATCCACCCAGTTTAACAAAAGTATTGCAGAGCAATCTTTTCCGAGAAGCTAGTACAGCAACAACGGTCATTTCTGATGGCGGCGTTGGGATAGAAGAAGAAGTAGATGATGAAGAGGAAGATGCTGAACAAGTTGCGATGAAAGATAGATTCAGAAAGGTTTTTGAAAAATATGTTCATTGTCTTGTTGAATCTTTAAAGCAGCAAGATGCCTTTATTTTGCATGCCTGTGCACGGAGTGGGACTTTTGTTCTTTTTTTTCGGAGTTTATGTCGTACTTCAGCAGATATGCTAAGGTTAGCTGCACAAATTGAGCCTTGGAGTCAATTGGACAAAGAATGCGCAGCAAAAATTGACGCAGAAATAGGGAAAATAGGACAAAAAAGTAAAGGATTGGGAATTAGCGTTGAAGAGCCTAATGAAGTAGAGAATCATCGCATTGAGTGTGTCAATAGAGTTTTCTTAAATCACGTAACGCAATGTTTGAATTATTTAAAACATCTACTAGTCCCTGATCTACATAAAACAATTGCTTGGAGCCCTACTTATTATGAATTTTTGCAAACTTTAAGTGTTAATGCACAGACGCTAACCCCGCTTATATTTAGAAAAAGTGAAGATATTACCCAATTTGAAAGGATGAAAACGCAGCGTTTATTTAATGAAATGGAAAATATGCGAAAAAAAGTGGTTGCAGAGCGAGATGCGCAGCAGAAAAAAGAAAAGGCGCCAAAAGGTTGCTGTGCGATTCTTTAAGATCGTATCTAAAAAAATGACAAGGAGGTTTTTATGAGCTTAAGCGTAGAAAGAGGACAAAACCCTACTGAAAGACAACTAGCCTCATTTGCTGAACGTGAAGATAAAGAATCTGAAGTTAAACCAAAGGAAGATAGCAAGGATAATGAACCTAGAGAAGAGTCTGGCCATATAAAAAGCGTATCGATGAGTATGCAAGCTGAAAGTTTGTCTAATTTACTCAAGAAATTTATTACGGATAACAATTTAATCAATACAACAGCTGGTACTAGCAGTGCGACCGCAAGCCAAGCAACAAGTAAAGCAAGTAGTGCGATTTCTTTAGGTGGAGTAGACCCGGTGGATATTGAAGAAGGGGATGAAGAAGAGCAAGATGTGGTCATGCTTAGTGATGAGGCTTCACATAATGATTATGAAGCACGGGTAGAGCAAACAAGAAAGGCTTACAGAAACTTATTCAAAAAATACATTAAATGTTTTGTTATAAGTATACAGAATCAAAATGAATTTCTTAAACAAGCTAAAGAACGTGCTGCTTATCTGCCTTTTTTTCGTGCATTATGCGTATTGTCCCTCAAGCTTATTTCTTTTGTGGGAGAGCCCAAAATGTGGAGTGAACAGGAAAATATATTTAATGAAAAAGTTGAAAATACAAAGCGTAATATCAGATGGATAAAACAAATACGAATGACATTGGGAATAGAAATTGAAGAGGCACATGAAATAGGTAAGAATCCTATTAGTACAATTAATGTTATTTATCTCAACAATGTAAGAAAATATTTACAATTTTTATCTCAATTGCTCACTCCAGACCTTGCAACAGTTGTCGTTGAAAGACCGACTTACTATCCTCTTTTACAAACGTTAAGTACTGGAATAGAAAAAATGACCCCTTTGATATTTACAAAACCGGAAAAAATTACACCAGCTATACAAAGTCAAATGAATCTTATAGTAGACATGGTATTTGCAATGGGGTTGCAAATGAAAAAGGAAAGAGATGATTATGAAAGACGACTCAAAGCGCCAAAGGGTTGTTGTGTTATTCTTTAAGATGAATGCTTTTTTTCTGGTTTTTTAAGACGGCATAGAAGCCGCAACCTTTAAGAATGCGTGGCTCTCCAAAATGTTCAATGACTGGCCATTTTCGACAGAGAGCTGGCCGCCATGCGTAGTGCTTGCAGCTGCCGTCTTTTTGCAGATAGCGGCAGCCCATGACCTGTACCTGATGATTTTCATATTCATAAATTTCATTTGTGCGTAGGAAAAAACCGTTAATCTCTGTATGCCAGAAGTGGAATAGGGTGCCTAAAATCCCTTTGCATTTGCGTACCATGATGTAATGGCAGCAGTTGCCTCTTTTTAAACAGCGGCCTGCTATTTTGTAAGGAGGAGGCACTAAAATGCGGGCTATTTTTTGCGCAAAGGCGTCAAGAAGCACAAAAGGGAGAAAAAAAGCACGTACGGGCCAGCGCACCCAGCCTGGGAGCTTCTGTTTGGGAATTCCTGGTTTTGCCAGTGGTGGTGGCTCGGTTGCATCGCCTGCTTTGAAAATAAGATCTTCCAAACTCATCTGTCTGATAGTATAACTTTTTCAAATTTTATAAGCGGCATAAAAGAATCGGGCAAGGGCAAGGGCACGTTATTAAGAAGGGTTAACACGCCTTTCCTCAACCTTTGGATTTAAATGAAATAATGATATAATCAGTTTAAAAGGAGATTTACATATATGGAATTTAAGCATTTGACTGAGGAAGAATTTGATCAGGGTATAAAAGCAGGCCTTATTCTGGTCGATTTCTATGCTGACTGGTGCGGTCCCTGCAGAATGCTCACCCCCATTTTAGAAAAAGTGGCCAAAGATCTTACCGGAAAAGCCACCATTGCAAAATTAGATATCGATAAAGCGCAAAAAACTGCCTCTTCTTTGCAGATCACTTCGATTCCAACTCTGATTTTATTTAAAAATGGCAAAGAGGTGGGAAGGCTTGTGGGGCTGCGTGATGAAAAAACGATCAAAGATTTAGTTCTCTCGGGACATAAATAAAAGGCTACTGTCTCCAGCCGAAAACATCATGTAGGATCGACCAGCGCGGCTTATAGGGGAGAGCCTCTTCGGTTTTCCCTAAAATCCAAAGGTTGTATTGTTTTTCAGTAAAGCCAATATCCGCTTTTAATTTAAGCCAGTTATCCAGATAGCACATCAAATTGTGGGCATTATATTTAATCGGATAACTTAAAGGGTCTTTCCCTAAAGAGGGATTGGGGACGATCACATGATAGTTGGGATGAGCAGCGGCCCAAGCAATGGCTTCTTGTTCTTCCCACATAAGAAGGGTAGGAGTTTCTGCTAAGCTTACAAAATCTTCATAGCGGGTTAAAAGAATGATCTTTTCAAGCGGAAATTCTTGCCGTGCAATCATTTCAGCGCTGGATCCTTTGAGAACAGCAATTTTCAAATTTTCTTCTGCTTTTATAAAATCAAGCGAGGTAAGCTGCTGCCTGTTTGTGGCATTTGTAATAAAAACAATCCGCCCTTCTAAATAGGGATGGGTAAAACACATTGACTTCAGCCTCTCTTCTGTAAGAGAAATGGCAGACATGCCTATGTCATAGACCCCACTTGTTAAATCATCGCCAAGCTTTTCATAATTGATGGGGATAAATTCTAAAGAGCAGTCTAAGTCATAGGCAAGCTCAACGGCAAAAGCAATATCGTAGCCGATCAGTTTTTTTGCTTTATTGTAAAAGCAAAAGGGCATGGGGTGGGGATCATAACCCACTCTAAGAACCTTTGTTCTTAAGATATGTGCCAGTGGGTCTTCATCGGGCAGGCTCTGTGCTGCAGGAATGTCATCTTTGGCTGTATAGACTTTAATATTAATCCCTGACTGGATTTCAAGGGCATCGATCCGTTTAGCTCTATTTTCAATTCTGGGCAGAATAGGATAGTATTTTAGAGTGGCAAAGAGCAGTAAAATGGGTAAGAAAATAAAAGTTGCGTTTAAAAGGATTTTTTTCCAGTTATGGCGCAAAAGGTTGCGGCAGGCAAGTGTGATTAAAAAAGAGAGAGTTGCAATCAGCATGGCAGAGACCATTGACTGAAATCCCGCCGTAAATGGAAGGGTTGTGAGATAGAGCCCTACTCCATCAGAAGGCAGTCCAAGTGCATCTAAAATAAAAGTTAAGCTATTGATCCAAGCGCCAAGGCCAACAGCTCCTAAACTTGTTAAAAAAGTGGTTAGGAAAAGCTGCAGCTGATTGGCAACGCTTAGTTCTGTGGAATAAAAAACGGAGAGAAAAAAGATAAATAGGGTAATAAAAATAGAGCCCAGTGGAAGGTTAAAAATAATGGAGACAGTCCCTTGGATCTGGTTTTGCAAATTGGCATCTTTTGGATAGAGCTCTTGGGTCTCTTTCTGCACGATATTGATAATGTAAGGGAGGCAGACAATCACGAGGTTTGTTGTGTAAGCTAAAATCAAGACAGGAATAAGATTTTTAATCCATTGATAGGCACTCATGTTGGTGAGCATGCTTACAAGTCTAGGTGCGATCCAAAAAACAACGAAACTAGTGGCCAGAATATACAAGATAATATAAGTGCCCATCTGTTTGATGGTGTGGAACTGTGCAGTGCCTATTTGGTTGGCCATAATAATAAAAGTTCCATAAGGGGTGATGCGCGCAATCCAATAGGTGATGCGCGTGAGTGCTTTTAAAATTGTTTCTAAAGAAAGCATCGCATTCTGTTTTTCTGCAATGCTCATAAGCGCAATTCCCATAAGCAAGGAAAACACAACAATGGCTGGAACAATATTACTGGATAGGTCAGCAAAGACATTATCAGGGATTAAAAGCGCTGCAAAATCTAAAGGGGCGATCTCTTTGAAAACATAACTAATAGGGGCGCCGCCTTTTCCTGCAGGGAATACCCATTTGACAAGGTAGACCATGCCGATATTGATCGAAATAGCAATCGCAATGAAAAGGGCTCCTTTTTTTAGGATTTGTTTAGCCACTCCTACATTGAGCAGACCAATTCCATGGACGATCGCTACAATCAGGTAAGGAATAGCTGTGATTTTTAAAATCAGGATATAAGCGTCTGCCCAAGGCGCTAAAACAGCTGCTTTTTCACCAAAAAATAATCCGACAAAAATTCCGAGGAAAGTGGCAATGGCCATCTGAAGAGGAAAAGAGAGACCATGAATCATAGAATCATAAAAATACAAACTGCTTTTGTCTTAAAAGGATGCCTAAAGCGATTTTTACCTAATTACTTCAGTCTGTATATCACTTGCAATTTCCTGTTTTTCCTCTGATGGATTGACTGAAAGAGTTTCATTTTCCACATTTTGGGGTATGTTGGCCTTCACAAGATCAATCTCGAAAGTCAATAGAGAATTCGGTGGCAAATAGCCGCTTGTTCCATAAGCATAATCGGGATGGATGAAAAGCGTTCTTTTTTCGCCTTCTTTCATGCCTAAAAGACCTTTGCTAAAACCAGCAATTGTCTCATCTAAAGAGATCATCTCATCTTCTTTGGAAGCACCAAAAACAGTCCCATCTAAATATTTTCCCACGTATCGAATCAGAGGAGAATAATGCTCTTTAATCTCTTCACCATTGCCTGTTTTTTCAATTTTATACTGCACTTTGCCATCTTCAACAGTGACTACATTCTCTGCTTTGGAGTTTTTGTTTAAAAAATCTTCCGCTTTTTTAAGATTTTCAATGGCTTGACTTTTAAATGCTTTTTCTTGGGCTGACGAAATCGCTTGGATGCATTCCGATTCGCTCATAGGAGCTATTTTTCCTTCGGAAGAATCTTGCAACCCTTTAATCACTTTTTTAAGATCAAATTTAATCCCTAAAGTGTCGATGTTTTTCCCAATAAGATGGCCAAAAGCTTCTGACACTTGATCAAAACTTTCCTCTTCAGCTTGAGCAGCAGGCGCAGCAACTTCCTCAGAGAACAAAGGCAGCGCCATTAAACAAAAGAAAATAAAAGCTTTTTGCATAGGAAAACTCCTGTTTTGTTCTAATCTAAACGGAAGCCACCATTATTCTCAAATTATTTGCGCTCTAAAATTGCTGGCACAAGTTCTTTTAAAGCCAAAGAAGTTTCTAAGCGTGTTTTCATCTCTTTAAGTTTAATATGGCCCTTGCTTAGTTCTTCATCCCCAATCACAACGGTGTAGGTCGCTTTTAGCTGGTCTGCTAGTTGCAAGGCGGCGCCCACTTTTTTGCTTTGTAAATCCATTTCTGCAGCGATGCCTGCATGGCGCAATTTGAATAAAAGCTCTAGGCAATAATCCTTGGCTGTCTCACCGAGGGCAACTAAAAAAATCAAAGGGTGTGGAGGAGAAGGAAATGCTGCTTTTTGCCCCTCCATTGTTTGCAGAAGGCGCTCAATGCCTGTGGCAAAACCAACAGCGGGCAAATTGGGACCTCCCAAAAGAGAAAGAAGTCCATCGAAGCGGCCGCCGCCGCCAATGGAATTTTGCGCACCAAGTTCCCCTGAGGTGATTTCAAACACAGTTTTATTATAGTAATCTAATCCGCGCACTAGCTTTGGGTTCAAAACGTACTGAATTTTGAGCTTATCTAAAAGCTGTTGTACCCTTGTAAAATGTTCTTTTGCTTCCTGGCTTAATAGCGTTAAAATCGAAGGCGCATGTTGTAAAATAGTTTGATCGGTTGGGTCTTTAGAATCTAAAACGCGTAAAATGTTTTTGGAAAAGCGGGCTTTACTATCAGCGGAGAGTTTTTCAAAATGGGGTTGTAAATACTGACTGAGTGCTTTGCGGTATGTGGTGCGTGTTTCTTCATCGCCAATCGAATTGAGATTTACAATTAGATTTTTTAAGCCGAGCCTTCGATAAAGTTCACATAGTAAATCGATGATTTCAACATCTTGCTCTGGAAGACCGATGCCGACAGCTTCTGCCCCAAACTGGTGATGTTGGCGGAAGCGACCTGCTTGGGGACGCTCATAGCGGAACATAGGACCGATATAGAAAAATTTATGGGTTCCCGGCATCTGGGAAAGATGTTTTTCTACAAATGCGCGCATCACAGAGGCGGTGCCTTCGGGTCTTAAGGAAAGGGAGCGGTCCGCACGATCAAGAAAAGTGTACATTTCTTTGGAGACAATATCAGAAGATTCGCCAACGCCGCGTGTGAAAAGATCGGTATGTTCAAAAATGGGAGTGCGGATTTCTTTGTAGCCATAATCATGCGCTACTTTCCGCATCATCTCTTCTACATATTGCCAGCGGTCGGATGTGCGCCAGGCATCTTCAGCAGATTTTTCCAGCGGCAGAATATCAAACACACCTTTCGGAATCGTATATTTCATATCGATAATCTACCGAATGGTAAAGGAAAAAGAAAGAAGAAAAAAGATGCGGAGAAAAGTAGGAGAAGAAGGCGTGAATAGACGTCGGGACTAATCGTCCCCGCGTCCCGTTGAGCTTCAATTCGCTTTGCCAAATCGATCTTCCTTCGGGTCGCCGTGCATAGCACTGCTCGACCCTCATTC
>CAYSQP010000019.1:0-8002 GCA_964433285.1 uncultured bacterium
AACGGCGCTGAATATGGAGAAAATTGCATTGAAGCTGAACTTGTCAAAAGCTTTGGCGCTCGTCTTTATCTTGTTGAGCGTATCGATGGCCTAGCAACCTCTGATATCATTAAAAAAATAGCAACATCATGCGTTTAATTGGCACATTAGATTCAGAGCAGCAGGCATCTATTTTTTGCTCTTTTCTTTTAAAGGAAGGAATTAAAAGCAGCTTTGAGCTTTTCTTTGATGCCAAAACAAAAAAGCAAGAGATGCGCATTTGGGTGCAAGATGAAGATAAATTGGAGATGGCAACAGAGTATTTAGAACAATTTAAAGCCCATCCAGATGATCCCAAATTCCATCAAGTATCCATGGCACCACAGCCTATCTCTGCGCAGCTTGTCATACCAGAGGAAAAAGAGGAAAAACAGAGCGCTTTATTGCAAACAAAACCAAAACGATTTTCTTATCCTTTGACCTATTTGATTATTCTTCTGTGCACATTTGTCTTTGTTTGGAACACAACAGAACAATACACCTTGATAGAAGAATCAGGAGAAATTGGTCTGGAAGTGGGCATGACACCGGTGCAAGAATGGATGATGTTTGATTTTCCGAAAACAAATCAAGAAGTAGATCAGGTTTTGAAGGAGTATGATTTTAAGTCTTACGAAAAGATAAGCGCATTGCCTGAGCCTCAAAAATCCACCTTGGAAGGAGCACTCCATACGCCTTCTTGGAAAGGGATAGTCAGGGACTTGATCGAATCTGAAGATGGACCTCTTTTTGAAAAAATAAAAGAAGGACAGCTATGGCGCTTACTAACGCCTTGTCTTTTGCATGGCGGGCTTTTGCATATTTTATTCAACATGGCGTGGGTCTGGATTCTTTGCCAGCAGGTTGAAATCCGTATGAATCGATTCAAATTGCTGTTACTCATGGCGCTGATTGGAGTGGTGTCCAATGTGTGCCAATATCTGATGAGCGGCCCCTATTTTGTTGGCTATTCGGGGATTATAGTAGGACTTGTAGGATTTATCTGGATGCGGCAAAAGGTAGCCCCTTGGGAAGGATACCCGCTGCAGAAGGCGACCATTATCTTTATTTTGATTTTTGTAGGAGCGATGATGGCACTTGAGCTTTTCTCTTTATTTTTGAAACTTTTCTCTATTAACATCTCTGCCAATATTGCCAATACAGCACATATCGTAGGCGGACTAACGGGCATGGCCTTGGGAAGAATACCTTTTTTTTCGCGGAGCCACAAATGACAGTCAGAGATTTGATCATTTTAGGCTGCTCTAGCCAGCAGCCGACAAGGCAGCGCAATCAAGGGGGTTATTTGCTTCGTTGGAATGATGAAGGGCTGCTTTTTGATCCTGGCGAAGGGACACAGCGGCAGTTTATTTTTGCCAATGTAGCCCCCACCTGTGTGACACGGATTTTAATTAGCCATTTCCATGGAGATCACTGCTTGGGATTTGGTTCAATGCTGATGCGGCTGAATTTGGATAAAGTGCAACATCCGGTCCATTGCTATTATCCGGCCTCTGGAAAAGCTTATTTTGATAGACTCCGTTATGGCACCATTTACCATGAGACGATTCAAGTGATTGAGCATCCCGTTTCTAAAGAGGGAGTTGTCCATGATGATGGGAAGATGCGCATTGAAGCTAAGTTCTTAGAGCACGGAGTTGATAATGTGGGCTGGAGAGTCACAGAAGCCAACAAACGAAAATTTGATAAAGACAAACTGCATGCAAAAGGGGTTGTTGGGCCTCTTGTCAGAGAAATTGAGGCGAAGGGAAAAATTACCATTGAGGGAACAACCGTCACACTCGATGAGGTGAGCTGGGTAAGAAAGGGAGATGTGTTTGCACTTGTGATTGATACCTCTTATTGCCCTGCGGCCATCGACATTGCAAAAGGGGCTAAAATATTGCTGTGCGAGAGTACTTATACAGAAAAACATCGTGATTTAGCTGAAGAGTACCAGCATATGACAGCCAAGCAAGCAGCGTTGATTGCTAAAGAGGCCCATGTAGAGCAGCTTATTTTGACCCATTTTTCAGCGCGCTATCAGAATTTGAATGAGTTTTTAGAAGAGGCGCAACCTATTTTTCCTAACACTGCTATTGCCGAAGACTTCAAAGTCTTCCCTATCTCGCGATAACTGTCACTATTTAATATCTTGGAGGATAAGCTCTAATTCGCGGATAAGAATTTCAGTATGCTCTGGATATTGGAGAAAAGTGCGCAAGATTTTTCGTAAATCAGAATTTGCAACATGATCCGCATCAAAGCTTTTAGCCGCGCTCACAAGCGAGAGATTGTCTTTTGCGCCAGAAATCGCCAGAGGTTGGTTCAGAATATTCTGGATGATCTCTCCTGCATCTTTAAGGTTTTCTTTCAGCATTTAATCTAAGCCTTTGGCTATTTGCGTTGTTGCATTCAGAGCCATAATGCTTTTTGCAAAGTGACCTAATTGAATAGCATCATCGACCAAAGAGGGCTTTTCTTGCATGCGGCGGATCAGATCGATAAATTCTTTCATTGGCTGCTGGATTTTGATACTCAAATCACGCAGATCAGAAGCGCTATAAGCAGCTTTTTGGATCTTAATTGGCTCGGCCATATCTAAATGGCACTCTACTTGCGCACACTTTTAGTTGTCAAGGAGGAGAAGTAATCATGGAGCTTGCCATCAAAGAAACGAATACCATCGGCTTCAAAGGCAATGATCTTTGTCGCCGCATGATCCTGCAGATCTCTATCATGGCTCACAAAAACCACAGTGCCTTGATAATCTTGCAAAGCCCACCCCAAAGCAGAGACCGCTTCTAGGTCGAGATGGTTGTTAGGCTCATCAAGCACTAAGACATTATGTCTGCACAGCATCATGCCGCCTAAAATAAGACGTGCTGTTTCGCCACCAGAGAGATGACGTACCTCTTTAAAAGCATCATCTCCGGAAAAGAGCATTTTTCCAAGAATGCTGCGCACATCTTGGTCATAGACCCCTTCCCGCTTGTTTTTCAACCATTCAAAGGTGGTGATTGAACTTGTTTTATCAATAATTTCAGAATGGTTTTGTGGGAAATAGCCGATATCTGCTTGATGGCCGACTTCGATTTTGCCTTTGTCTTGCGCCAGAACATTAGCGAGCATTTTTATAAAAGTGGTCTTTCCACGGCCATTATTTCCAATGATACCGATCTTATCGCCTTTTAAAATTTCACAAGAAAAATTCTTAATCACTGGAATGCCATCGTAGGCTTTGCTAATGCCTTCGACTTTAAATACAACCTGGCCTGTTGGTTTCTCTGGGGGATAAAAACGGATATAGGGGCGCTCGATATTGGATTTTTTGAGCTCTAAAGGTTGAAGTCTTTCAATTTCACGCATACGTGATTGAACTTGACTAGCACGTGTTCCAGCGCTAAAACGGGCGACAAACTCTCTTAGCTGCGCAATTTTCTTCTCTTTGGTCTTATTTTCCTCTTCAGCACGCTGACGCACCGATGTTTTAGCAGCAAGCATTACATCATAGTTGCCTGGATAGATGATAATTGTTTCATAATCGATATCGGCAATATGGGTGGTAATTGCATTTAAAAAATGGCGGTCATGGCTCACCACAATAAGAGTGCCTTGGTAATCGTGCAAAAATTTCTCCAACCAACCGATCGATTCTAAATCCAAGTGGTTAGTCGGCTCGTCTAAAATCAGGGCAGGAGGATTACCAAAAAGCGCTTGGCAGAGAAGCACACGAAATTGCTGGTCGGTTGGAATCATCGCCATTTTATGCGCGTGCATCTCTTGCGGGATACCCATTCCCAGTAAAAGTGTTTCTGCATTTGATTCGGCACTATAACCATCTTCTTCTGCGATAATCTCTTCTAGCTCTCCTAATCGAATTCCAACAGCGTCGGTCATTTCTTGCTCATAGAGCTTGTCTCTTTCGGCCCAAGCGTCCCAAAGACGAAAATTGCCCATCATTACCACATCAACGACGCGATGGTCTCTAAAACTTTCAATGTTCTGCTTCAAATAGCCCAATTTAGCAGGACGAAATACAGTGCCAGAGGTAGATTCTTCAAAGCCTGCAATGATCTTTAGCAAAGTGGATTTTCCACTGCCATTGGGCCCTGTTAGACCATAACGGCAGCCTTCATTGAAAGAAATGGTCACATCTTCAAAGAGAATGCGGCTTTTAACTTTTTTTGAAATAGCATTTAGAGTAATCATGAAGATAGGATAGCAGCATGGAAGCGATAAATCAATTCCTACATTACCTAAGAGTTGTCAAAAATGCCTCGGAACATACCCTCCGTAACTATGCTTTAGATCTGCATGCTTTTAAAAAATTTATTGTTGATGTTAGCTTAGAGCAGGTAGACAAAAGAGCTGTCCGGAATTATCTATCCCATCTCAATAGCAAAAAGGCAGCCAAGCGCACTATTTTGCGCCATATCGGCTCTTTACGCTCTTTTTTTCGTTACCTTCATAGAGAAAAGCAGATTTTAATAAATCCGATGGAGGAGATCGAAAGCCCCAAACTTGATAAAAAGCTGCCTGTCTTTCTTTCCTATGAGCAGATTGAGCGGCTCTTTGGCCAGCCAGATATTACCAGCTATTTAGGTTTTCGAGACCGGTGCATCATGGATCTTTTCTATAGCTCAGGGCTGCGCGTCAGTGAACTTATCGGTTTAAATAGAGCCGATGTTGATGCGCACAATGGGATGCTCCATATCCGCGGCAAAGGAAAAAAAGAGCGCAAAGTTCCTATTACAAAAAATGCAGGAAGCTGGATTGAAAGATATTTAAACCATCCAGAGCGGCAGCTTGATGGTAAAGAGCATCGAAAAGAGCAAGATAACCAAGCGATTTTTTTAAATAAATGGGGCACAAGACTGACAGTGCGCTCGGTCGATCGCAATTTTGAATACTATTTGTTACAAAGCGGCCTTGCAGCGACAATTACGCCGCACACCATCCGCCATACGATAGCCACCCATTGGCTTGAGAAGGGGATGGACCTTAAAACGATCCAACTACTTCTTGGCCATAGCAGCCTTGCCACGACCACTATCTATACGCAAGTCTCTACCAAGCTAAAAAAAGCAGTCTATGATAAAACCCATCCCAGTGCCTTAAAAGATAATTAAATTTTTAATTACTAGCATTTCCTGCAAATCTCCTCTATGGTATAATCATTGCCTACTTGTTTTACGGGGGAAATTATGAGTAATCAAGCAAATCCAGTTAGAGCTCCAAATGGAGCACATGTAAATCCAGATCATTTTTCTGCAGTACAAAATAGGTCATATGCTTGGCCACGTTTTCCAAGCAGCATTGGCAGCCTTGGAAGTTTTTCACTTTCGAAATGTTTTCATTCTGTCATCGATCGAATCAAGACACTGTTTTATTCACTGCTGGGATACTTAGGCATTAGAAAGCAGCCAAAAGAACTAGTTGTTTTTGAAGATCTTACTCAATCCATTAATACGCCTTATAAATTTTTAAAGCAGCTTGCTCCCGCAGAAGAGATTCTAAGGAATCAGAATGACAGCGATATCAATATGGTCAATACAGAAAGAAAGTCCATTCTCTTTTTACTCTGTGCAAAAGAGGGAGAAACGCTAGGTTTAGGAAATGGTGCGACGCTAGTTATTTCTCATGAGTTTATTAAAAGGTTTATGGAAAAAATTGGGATTAATTTTTCCCTAGTCACAAATAATAACTGCAATCCATTGCATGCGGTGCGTTCAGCCCAAACGGCCAGGGCATTGCTTGAAAAGCAACCTGCGCTTGTTCATCAACGAGATAACACTGGCTCTATACCACTCCACTATGCACTTACTGTGGAAATTGCTGATGTTTTACTCCAAAGCAATGCATTGAATGGTGGACTGAGCAATCCAAACAATATTCGACATTATCCATTTGTAACTGCTGTAAAAAGTCAGAATCTGCCTGTTGCACAATTTTTAGCAGAGCAGATGTTGTCAAAGGATAGTAGAATGGTTGAAACATTGTTCCTAGAGGCCATTGGGCAATTTCAGGAAGAAGGGATGCAACAAATATTGCAAATGGCCCTCCAACATGCCAAATCTGAACCTTACAAAGCAGGGTTTTTGCCTAAGGAATTGAAAGCAGTTGGCGAAGCCTCACCAGCAGGTAAATTTTTGATCGCAAATGGTATTCAGATGCCAAAAGAAGCAAAGCCTAATAGTTTTAGTTTTTGGTCGGGTATCCTATAAAAAAATAGGGAAAGCAGATAAGCCGGATTTTGTCGTGGGCAATCATTCTTCTAGGGAACTTGTCACCAAGCTCCTCGAGCGATATTTGGACCAAACAGCGCGGAAGTACGCCTTTATCGTTTGATCTTCTCTTGCTTCAGATAGGGTTTATAGCAGCTTGCATCTCTGCAAGTCAGGGACGGCTCCTAAAGCCGCCATTTTCAACCTGTCTACTTATTAAAAAGTAGCGGGGTATTTTCTGTTACACTTTCCGTAGCCTTACGGCCCCCAGCCTTTCGCTGGTATCTTCTCCTGTGAAGTCCAGACTTTCCTCTCCCATTCTTTAATAAATGGCAGCGATTGCCTTGCTTTCCCTAAAAATGGATTTTATTTTTAAGCGCCCACCATGCGGCGACGACGACGTTTTGGAGCTGCGCCTGCTTCGCCTTCGGGTGCTTCAGCTTCTTGCCAGTAGTGGATACGTGAGCAGTGTTCGCAAAAAACTAAATTCTCCCCTTTACGCACTAAATTCTCATGTTGCGCTGTGAGTACAATATGACAGCCGCTGCAGGTGCGGTTTTCCACAGGGACCACAACACGGTCCTTTTTATTGCGTAAGAGCCTTTCGTAAATCGCAATGATCTCTGGATCGGCATTAACAGCTAAGCGATCTCTTTGGCTTTTCAGTTGCGATCCCTCTTCATTAATCAGTTTAATGCTTGATTGGATCTCATTTTCTAGCGTCAAGCTGCTCTCTTCTGAGGTCTTTAAGCTTTTTTTGATTTTTTCAAGCAGCTCCTCTTCAACCACACGGCGGTCCACAAGATCAGAGACTTTTTGCTCGACAGAGATTTTCTCTCTTTCCAATGCAGTCATCTCCTGAGTGAGGGCATTAAACTCTTCGACTTTTTTAATCTGGCTTTGCCGCGATTCTAATGTTTTAAGCTTTTCAGCGATCTCTTCGATTTTCTTTTCATGCGTCCCAATGGTCGTATTTAACTCGGTGATCTCTTTTTCTTTGTCTGTTAACTGCTCATGAAGCTCTTGGCGCAATGCCTCAATCTGTTGTAGCTCTCTTTGTCTTTCCCGTTTAATCCGCATGAGTCGGATCATTTTCATATCTAATTCTTGGATCTCTAGAACGAGCTTAAGTCTTTCTTTCATAGATAAATTATTCCTTGGAAAAGCATGAGCATAGCGGTTTAAATCAAATAGTCTCAAGGGAAATTTTCTTGCTATATATTTTTTTAAGTTCCTTTTTCAACATTGATCTATTATTCTTGGCTTAAATGAAATATTTAAATAATTATTTTAAAAAAGTTCCTGAAGCAAAACGAACTTCGTGTGCCATTGCTTACATGGCCTCCTTAGATGCCATCACGCAAGAGTATCCTCTGGTTGCCGAGAAAATTGTGCAAGAGCTTAAAGATCAAAGAAGTCATCTGAAACTGATTGCTTCAGAGAATTTTTCCTCTCTTCCTGTCCAGCTAGCGATGGGAAATTTGCTCACGGATAAGTACTCGGAAGGGTATCCCCATCACCGTTTTTATGCGGGTTGTGACAATGTGGATGCGATTGAAGAAGCGGCCATTGAAGAGGTGAAGAAAATTTTTGGTTGCGACCATGCCTATGTGCAGCCCCACTCAGGAGCAGATGCCAATCTTGTGGCTTTTTGGGCTATTTTAGTCCATCGCGTTCAGAATAAAGAACTAGAGCAGCTTGGCAAAAAATCGATCGATGAGCTCACCTCCGAAGAATATGAGAAAATCCGCAAGCAT
>CAYSQP010000020.1:0-7825 GCA_964433285.1 uncultured bacterium
AAAGTAGCTGCCAGCACAAAGGTCGCTGTACCCTGGATATCATCATCAAAAGAACAGATCTGATTGCGATAGCGATTTAAAAGAGTATGA
Organism: uncultured bacterium; assembly: GCA_964433285.1. Lineage (GTDB taxonomy): Bacteria > Chlamydiota > Chlamydiia > Chlamydiales > Rhabdochlamydiaceae > DATIJP01. Next base: position 91 of record CAYSQP010000020.1, read on the forward strand.
GAATGAGGCTTTGCAAAATCTTCCCATTGCAAAAGAACCTTGGGATACCGCTTTTTAATAGCTCGCACAAAATGGTCAATAAAATCATCATATTCTTGCCCTGTAATGCGCGGATGTTGCCAGCCTAAATACAAAGGATCTTTGATCATCTCTTGATTATTTGTGCCTAAATCTAAAAGTATTGGCAATGTTTTTGCAGGGTGAATGCCTGCAAATAGCGTATAGAGGGCCAATTTACCAACAGGAATTGCCATCCCTCCAACTCCTAAATCGCCTAGCCCTAAAATCCTTTCTCCATCTGTCACCACAATCACATCGATATCCGAGCGTGAATAGTTTGCAATAATCGACTCTATTTTGTCTTTATGCGGATAAGATAAATAAAGGCCACGATGTTCACTATAGAGAAGACTATACTCTGTAGAAACAGCGCCCACAGTGGGTGTGTAAATCAGCGGTACCATTTCCTGCAGATGCTCAGACACAAGCCGATAAAAAAGGATTTCATTGCGGTTTTGAAGAGAGCTTAAAAAAACAAACTTAGAAATAGCATCAGGCTGGTTTTTGAAATTGGCATAGCGCCTTTCTACCTGCTCTTCCAGTGTGGAGATATGATAGGGTAAAAGACCATGCAGCCCCAGTTGATCGCGCTCTTTTTGCGTAAAAGCAGTCCCTTTATTAAGCAGCGGGTCATTTAGGATCGTTTCAGGACGTCTCATAATTTGTTCTTATATCTTTTTCTTTAAAATACTTCAAAACGATGAAGCACCAAAGAAGATAAAGAACAATCAGCGCCCATGAGAGCTGGTCATTTAAGTGTGGCAAAGCGAGAAATTGGAGCAAAAGAATTAAAAAAGAGGCCAGCGCCTTAGATGTGCGGTAGGCAAAAATATCGATCACTGCTTTTGCACGGAATTTTTCATCCTGGCCTAGAGGGATATAGAGCATCTCTTTAATCACATTAAAAATGGAAAAATCAAATGCTTTTACGGCAATAAAGGAAAAAGCCAGCATCCCAAAGGCAGGGAAAAGCAGAAAAGAGAGCGCATTACAGATAAAAACAAGAGGAACAAAAAGATGGGCGCCACGCAAGCTTAAAAAATGGACTAGAAGATAGGTGCCAACAAATTGAAATAAGATGGTACAGCTATGGACAATACTAAATACTTTTGCAATCTGTTCTGTTCGAATATCTTTATCAGGGTAGAACTGCTCTAGTAGATGGTTGAATTGGAAGTCAAGCAGTGTAGCTCCTACTTGCATCAGGACAACAATCATCAAAATAAAAAGAAGAAGTTTGGAGCTAGAAATAAGCCGCATTCCATGAAAAAAGCCCGTTGTTCCTATTTTTGGTAGCTCTTGCTGAATATGTTGTGCGGCACTATAGCGGATGAGATAGCGGTAAGAGATGAGCAATAGTAGGTAAACGGGTGCAGAAAGATAGAGCAATTTTTCCGAGCCCACCTGTACGGCACAAAAGCCTGGAAAAAAACTACCAAAGAGCGAGCCGAGCCCGCCAATGCCAAAAAAGATGCCATATAAAAATTTCGCATGGTCCATTTTGATGGTGGAATGGATGACAGAATAAAGCTGCTGGAACATCAGCAGGATATAGATCTCTTTCCAGATATAAAATAGAAAGGGCAGAAAATGGAGCTGATGAATAAACAGGGCAAAAAAAAGATTGCCTCCCATCACAAAAGCAATGGTTGCTAAAAAGAGTTTAGCGCAGCCCCATTTCGGCAGAAAATAGTTATAAAGAGAAACGATCAAAAAATTAAGCGGGATAACCGCTAACCAGGCATAAGGAAAAAACTGGCTAGAATAGGCATGGATAAAAAGAGAATTGCTTACAGGGCGGATAATCGCATATTCCCCGCAGATAAAAAAACTGCAGAGCATGGCAAAAAGACAAAACAGTTTTTCTGTCTTGCTAAGTCCAGCTATTTTTTCTTGAATTGCAGTGAGCATACTAAAAGTTTAACAGAAGTTAGCTTAAATCGTGCCGATCTTCTTCTTAATCTTATCTTTCTAATTAGCCGGGCACGCACACGGGCACGGGCACGTTAAAGAAGTGTAAAATTGCTTGTTCATACTGCGGGGCAATGTAAATAAATCCTTTAGCTCCCCCTGGGATCAGGATTTCTGATAACTCACTTGCTGGAACGACTTGACCATTTTTTCTTAAAATAGGCAGAGTAAGTCCATATTTTGCAGCTTTTTTAGCTGCAAATTCCCACTCTAACAGTGGATCTGGGATAGAGTGCCTTGCTTTAAAATCATATAAATCTTTCTCTGTGATCAGATCAGGAATCGCAAAAGCTTTAAATCTTTTTTTTCTCGATTGGATACAGCTAGCATCTAAATGGCAAGGATGGCCAGGGTCGGAAGCGGCCTTATCCAGATATAGCAGCACTTCAGCCTCACTCATAAGAAGGTAATTTTTTAAACTTTTAAAATGCTCTAGATCGGAGTATAGCGCCTGCATCAGTCTTGCAAGGTGGAAGGAGTAGGCTTTAACAGGGGCATATTGATATAACCGCCTATACATGTAATGGCGGGCAAGTAGCAGCCCTTCGCATGATTCAAGCCCATTTTCTTCAATGCCAATTTTGCCTGAAGAGACAATGCAGAGCATTTCAATTAAGTGGGAATAGTCAAATAATCCATAAGAAAGGCCGGTTGATTTGGCATCTCTGAGGAGATAATCGATCCTATCTGCTCCAATAAAATCCCCTGGAACAATCTGTGAAAAGATCTTTTCCCAAGGCGAAAAAGCAAGTTCTAACCCCAGCTCTTTAAGCTTTTCCTCCCCAAGAGAAAGTTTCAAAAGGTCGGTTAAAAAGGTCTTTTTCTGAAAATGGGCCTCCATTTTTTGCCACAGAGGCTTTAGCTCCAAAGATTGGATAATCTCTAAGGTCCAGCACTCATGGCCTTTGCCTTTTAACAATCTTTTTTCAGCAACATGGGAAAAAGGGAGATGGCCTAGATCATGACAAAGAGCTCCAAAGCGCAAAATCTGCCGCCAATACCGTTTATCACTTTCATTATAACCTGCTTTAAGAGTGATCTGATCAAAAATACGGCTTGCAAGCTCCATGGTGCCCAGCGAATGTTCAAAACGGGTATGGGTGGCCCCTGGATAGACAAGGTAAGAGATCCCCAGCTGATGGAGGTAATGCAACCGTTGGAAAAGCGGTGCATCGATCAGCTCACGCTCCCACTCATTAAAATGGATAAATCCATGTACAGAATCGTAAATTTTTTCCATAATAAGTCATTGTATCATGATAACTATTACCATTTTAACAAAAAATAGTGCTCGTACCCTTCAAAAAACGCTCGAATCTGTGAAAGCATTTCCAGAAGTGCTGATTTTAGATACGGGCTCAACAGATGAAACTTTACAGATTGCCAAACAGTATCCTAATACTAAAATTTTCAATTCCCCTTTTATAGGGTTTGGACCTTTACACAACTTAGCCAGTTTAAAAGCCAGTTATGACTGGATTTTTTCTCTGGATAGTGATGAAGAGTTAACAGCTGAACTAGCCCAAGAAATTCAACATTTGTCTTTAGACAACTGCTCTGTGTATTCTGTTGAAAGATATAATTTTTTTAATGGAAAACGGATCAAATGGTGTGGCGGTTGGCACCCAGATTGGGTCATTCGGCTTTTTAACCGAAAAACGACCCATTTTTCAGATGACCAGGTCCATGAAAAAGTCCTTAAAGCAAACCTTAAGGAAGTCTGCCTTACCTCTCCCCTGCTACATACCCCCTATTTAGAAATTGCCGATTTTTTAGAAAAGATGCAGCACTATACAACCCTCTTTGCTGCACAATCAAAAGCGTATAAAACTCCTTCTATATTTAAAGCTCTCTATCACAGCTTTTACGCCTTTATAAAGAGCTATTTTTTCAAACGCGGCTTTCTTGGCGGCAAAGAAGGACTGATTATCTCGATGTATAATGCCCATACTACCTTCTACAAATATCTCAAACTGGCTGAGAAATGTGTTAATAAATAGTTAGCGCGGCTTGGTTTTGGACGCCCAATAGGATTAATCACAACAGCAGACTTAGTTTTAAGATAGTAAGTGCGATTACACGTAACACGCAGAACTTCTTTATTATTAACCTCTATAACTTGGGCTCTTTGTGACGTTTTTACAAGGATAAAAAGCCAGCTTTTAATATTTGCTGGTTCTTGAGGATCTCCAAAGAGAAGTTCCTGCTCCCAAACTGCAAAAGGTTTTTTCTTTGAAGAGATCTCATAATCCTTGGACCAAAACCGGTTTTTAAAAATAAAATGAATAAACAAAGGCTTTGACATAAAAGCCACTTGACATCTTCCCTTCCATTCTATTTTAGTAAGTGCCCAAGCTGAGCGCACAAGATTAACAAGCTCTATGAAATACTCATTTGGTTCTTTAACATATTCACCAATGAGATGCACAATCACATGAGGCAATGATTCACGCAAAAGACAATAAGATCTAGGATCTATATTATTGGAATGTTCTGTTCCATAAAGACGCACAAGAGATCGATTCACCGCTTCTACAGCCATAAAAACCTCCTTGTTATTTTATTCTTCTACTAACGCTAAATTTTGTTGTGCGCGCTGTACAATAAAAATATTTGATCACAGTAGTCTTACGCACAAACCTTTTACTTATTTCCTGGATATTTGACGTGATCTCTTCAATCAAAAAAAACCAGTGGTCAAACTTTAAAGGAAAAGCAGGATTTCCATAATGGTAAACATGCTGCACTGTGCCGTTTGATGGTTTTGCGATAGCAGTAGATAGTTTTTCTTCAGATTTAGCCTTTTGCAAAGTATGAAATAGCTGGCATGTTTCTCTTAAAGTAAATCTAAATCTTCCGCCCTTTTGCACATTATAAATGAGTGTTTTAGGCCACAGCTGCAGTGTATCTTTGACAATGGATTGAAATCTTGGACTCGGTTCCAAAACATACTGGCAGACAATGGCTGCCACTTTTTTATCTAAATGTTCTGCAACGCTGCTGAAATAAGGGCCTTGGTATTCATTTTCAGATAGTTGAACTAGGAGGGTCTTTTGAATTTTAGGCACTGATGCCATATTCTAGGTAGAAATTTAAGCCAGAATAAAAATAAAACTCAATTAAAACTTGCGGAAAGGTAGAGGAAAAATTTATCGTGGATATAACTGTTTTTAAAAGAGCCACCTATGGATGTTGAAATTCTCTCCCGCCTGCAATTTGCTTTTGTCATCACCTTTCATTTTATCTACCCTCCTTTAAGCATTGGACTTTCACTAGCGCTCATCATGATGGAAGGGATGTATCTTAAGACCAAAGATCCAATCTGGGAAAAAATGACTCGCTTTTGGGTCAAAATGTTCTCGCTGACATTTGCACTCGGTGTTGCTACCGGAATTCCCCTCCAATTTTCTCTTGGCACCAACTGGGCTCGTTACTCCCGCTTTGTCGGCGATGTGTTTGGCAGCCTACTAGGGGCAGAAGGTTTTTTTGCTTTTCTTGTGGAAGCAGGATTTTTAGGCGTGCTGCTTTTTGGTTGGAAAAGGGTCAAACCCTCTGTCCATTTCTTAGCCACGATTATGGTGGCTTTGGGCGCCCATTTTAGCGCGATTTGGATTGTGAGCACCAATTCTTGGATGCAAAAACCATCAGGGTATAGAATCGCAACCGATGTGGGTGGTGAGCAGGTCGCCCAAGTGACAAACTGGTGGGAGATGTTTTTAAGCCCAACCAATTTAAGTCACCTTACCCATGTGCTTTTAGCTTGCTGGCTGACAGGCGCTTTTTTCATTATTAGCGTTGCAGCCTACTACCTATTGAAAGATAAGTACCATGAATTTGCAAAAAAATCGATGAAAATAGGACTGATCATTGCAGGCATCTGTGTTGTGATGCAGCTAGTTTCAGCTGATAATTTAGGCCGAAAAATTGGAAACTATAATCCCGAAAAACTGGCCGCTTTTGAAGGCATTTATGAAACTAAAGGGTCAACACCTGCTTATATCGCTGGCTGGGTGGATGCAAAAAACAACAAAGTCTACGGGCTAAAAGTCCCTGGCGTGATGAGCTTTTTAATGTACCGTAACTTAAGCACCCCCGTTCAAGGGTTAGATCAGTTTCCCAAAGAAGAGTGGGCTTGGGTGCCAGCTGTGTTTCAAGTCTATCATCTGATGGTGGGCATGTGGGTGATGATGTTTATGGGTGCGGCCTGTGGAATTTACTTTTGGCACAAAAGCAGATGGAAAATGCACCCTTTACTGCTTAAATTCCTTGTGATTTCAGTGGTCTTTCCGCAACTTGCGAACATTGGCGGCTGGTATAGTGCCTGCATGGGAAGGCAGCCTTGGATTGTGTATAAACTGATGAAAACAAAAGACGCCTTTTCAGCAGAGCTGACGCGCGGCCAAGTGGTTGGCTCTTTCATCATGTTTGTTGCGATGTATCTCCTCTTTTTTGCCCTCTTTTTGCTGCTTGTGGATAAAAAAATAAAAAATGGCCCTGATGTTATTGAAGAAGAGCTGCCTTACCGCGATGTATTTAAAAAATAGGAATAATTCATGATCACCTTAGAGTTTTTACAACTTATCACCTATTTCGTCATGATGTTTGCCGTCGTTGCCTATGCCACCCTAGATGGATTTGATCTTGGTGTGGGGGCGCTCCATCTTTTTACAAAAGGCGACAATGAAAGGCGCGTGATGATTAATGCGATCGGCCCTGTTTGGGATGGCAATACAACCTGGATTGTGATCGGAAGCGGTGTGATGTTTGCAGGCTTTCCCAAAGCTTTTGCCAACTTAACCTCTGGTTTTTATACCGCAACCATGATCCTGCTGTTTGGATTTATGCTGCGTGCCGCATCCATTGAATTCCGCAGCAAAAAACCTAGCTATGCTTGGCGCTATTTTTGGGATTTTTGTTTTGCGATTGCTAGTTTGATCCTGGCACTTTCTGTCGGACTCATTTTAGGCAATATGGTCGAAGGCATTCCACTGAATGAAAAAGGGATCTACAGGGGCGGTATTTTCGAGCTACTTTCCCCTTTTACAATTTTAGTCGCGCTTTTTGGCCTCTCTCTTTTTGCCATGCATGGTTCTATTTATCTGCTGATGAAAACAGAGCATGAATTCCATGACAAGGTGCGCAAGTGGGTCAAGCCCCTTGTGATCCTATTTCTTATTTTATGGGCCGCTGTCACCGTTTGTGTCTTTCTCTTTGAACCCCATATGACAGCGCCATTTTTTAACCACCCTATCCTTTCTATTTTTATTTTTTTAAGTTTAGCCTGTATTGGCGGCATTTTCTATTTTTTACGCGAAAAAAAGGATGGCAAAGCATTTGCCTGCTCCTGCCTTTCCATTGTATTTCTGCTCATTCTTTTTATCATTGGCACTTTCCCCAATATTGTACGCTCCTCTGTAGATCCAGTTACAAATTCTCTCACCCTCTATAACAGCTCTGCATCAAAAACAGCCCTCTACGTGATGGGACTGATTGGCCTTACCGGAATTCCACTTAGCTTTTTCTATGTTTCTTACATCCACAAAGTATTTAAAGGAAAAGTCAAGCTAGACCACACCAGCTATTAAATTTCTGTACAAAGATCTGTGCCTTTATATACACTTATTCCCTTATGAAATTTTTCTATTATTCATTTTTGCTCTTTTTTTCACCCTTTTTATCTGCTGAGGAAAAACAAGCTATGACA
>CAYSQP010000021.1:0-7745 GCA_964433285.1 uncultured bacterium
AGAATTTTTCATTGATTTTACTCAAAAAGCTGAACTTAATCCCAATGTGACTGTCATTGATCAACCAACAGGCATCACCCTCAAATCCCAATTGTCTAATAGCTAAGAGCGGGCATTTTGCAATGTAGCTGATAGTACATCAACGCAACATTGATTTTTTTCTTTAAAATTCAAGATTTATAGATTATTCTCCTCTGGTTTCGTTTGAAAAATTCTTCATGAACGTTGAATTTAGTGATTATGTTATCTACGTAGATGAAAGTGGGGATCATCAACTTTTAAAAAGTGATGAAGAATATCCAATATTTGTTCTTGCTTTTTGCATTTTCAAAAAAAGTAAATATAATGCAGAAACCGTTCCTTCTCTTAACAGCCTAAAATTTGACTTTTGGGGCCATGATGCTGTGATTTTGCACAGTCATAAAATCCGCAAACAAAAAGCAGAGTTCTCTATATTAGGAAATCTTCCTACAATGCAACGATTTATGGAAAAAATAAATGCTCTCATGTCAGACACTGACTTTTCTATAATTGCTACAGCAATAGATAAAAGATTACTCAAATCTCAATTTGAAAACCCTGCAAGCCCATACAATTTAGGCTTACTATTCTGCCTTGGTCAAGCAACTGTTTTTTTAGAAGAATTCGAACAACAAAATAAAATGACTCACATAATTGTTGAAGCAAGAGGAAAAAAAGAAGATGCAGAGCTAGAATTGGAATTTATGCGAATTCAAAATCAATTCGATAGATTAGCGAAATTCAGCATGATTTTTGCCAATAAAAAAATCAACAACACTGGATTACAAATCGCAGATCTTATTGCTCATCCTATTGGAAGGCATATTATAAACCCTGACCAACTCAATCGAAGCTTCAATATTTTAGAGAAAAAATTTTATAGATATCCAAACTACGAAGAGACGGGACTTGTAATTTTCCCTCACATCCCTTCTAAAAAGCGAAAAACCTCAGTGTACACCGAGGTTTAACGCCGACCAGGAATCCCCAATCCATTTACACCCATTATATTGATAACAACAATAAATTCAAGATCAGGCTTTTTGGATAGTTAAAAATAGTGGGAATACGCTTACCATCTGAAATCCCTTGTCTTGAGTTTTCAAATGGTACTGCAACTTAGGCACGGGTAGGTCCCTGAAAAAATGCGATCAGCATTTTTTTAAGGAAGAGTGCCGTTGCAGCCGACGTCTATTCACGCCTTTTTTATTATTCTTTTTTCTTTATTTCTTCCTATTCAAAGTAGCGTAGGTAGCAGTGGATTGGAGCTCGTCTTCGATGCGGAGAAGCTGGTTATATTTGGCAGTGCGATCAGAGCGGCAAGGAGCGCCTGTTTTGATCTGCCCTGCATTCACTGCAACGGCAATATCGGCAATTGTAGAATCCTCTGTTTCACCTGAGCGATGCGAAATCACTGTGGCATAGCCATTTTGCTTGGCAAGTTCAATGGTGTCCAAAGTTTCAGTTAAAGTGCCGATCTGGTTGACTTTGATTAAAATCGCATTGCCTACTTTCTGCTCGATGCCTTTTTTCAAGAATTTGGGGTTGGTAACAAAAATATCATCCCCCACAAGCTGCACTTTGCCTTTCAACTGCTCAGTTAAATATTTCCACCCTTCCCAATCATTCTGATCTAGACCATCTTCTATGGAGTCAATTGGATAATTACGACATAAAAGTGCTAAGTAATTAGCTTGCTCCTCTGCCGAGCGCGCGCTAAATTGCTGACCAGCTTTTTGCTTTTTTGCCTCTAGATATTTTTTGGATGTTTTATCGTAAAACTCAGAAGCTGCACAATCTAGCGCAATTGTGATCTCTTCTTTGGGTTTAAAGCCCGCTTTTTCGATCGCTTTTACAATAAAATCAAGCACGGCTTCATGAGAAGCAAGGCGCGGTGCAAAGCCTCCCTCATCCCCAACAGAAACAATCTGATTTTCTGCTTTGAGCAGCTGCTTTAACGTATGGAATATCTATACTCCCCAACGCACTGCTTCAGAAAAATTGGGCGCTCCAATAGGCCGATTCATAAATTCTTGAAAATCTAAATCATTATCAGCATGGGCTCCGGCATTAATGATATTCATCATAGGACAGGGAAGAACATGGGCATTAGTTCCTCCAATATAGCGGTAAAGGGGGATGCCAAGCTCATTTGCACCTGCTTTAGCGATCGCAAGGGAGATGCCTAAAATCGCATTAGCACCAAATTTGGACTTATTAGGGGTGCCATCTGCCTCGATCATCGCGCGATCTAAAAAAATCTGATTAAAAACGCTCTGGCCCACAAGCAATGCACTTAAAGGACCCATCACATTGGCAACTGCTTTTTTCACCCCTTTGCCAAAATAGCGATCCTTTTCTTTATCGCGCAATTCAACAGCTTCATGCTCGCCAGTAGATGCACCAGAAGGCACAGCTGCTACTCCTACAGCGCCAAACTCTGTGATAACAGTGACTTCAATCGTTGGATTACCGCGTGAATCTAAAATTTCTAAAGCATCTAAATGTTTGATGAGTGACATAAATAATAATAATTACCTTGGATGGTGCTCCGCTTTAAGACTCTCCATTAAAGCGCAGTAAGAATCAAAACGCAAGGGAGAAATTTCTCCTTTTTCCACAGCTTTTCTCACGGCACATTCTGGTTCTATAAGATGGGAACAGTTAGGATAATGACATTTTTGCGCGGTGTGCGCTATTTCAGAAAAATAATGTTTTACCTCTTCTAGTTTTAAATCCCAAAGCCCAAAACTTCCAATCCCTGGTGTATCAATGCAAAATCCTTCGCCTTCAATAGGAACTAAGTGAGTTGTTGTGGTTGTATGGACTCCTTTGCCTGTTTTCTGTACAGCCCCTACGGGAAGTTGTGCCCCTGTAATAAGATTGATCAGCGATGTTTTTCCGACCCCAGATTGTCCTGAAAGGACAGAAGATTTTCCATGCATGGCATTTTTTAACGCTTTGATGCCAATTTTTGTTTCAACACTGACCGGAAATACTGAGATGTGAAGAGCGCGGTAGGCAGCAAGGATTTTTTCAAATTTATTTCTCTCCTCTTCTAGTAGGGCAGGAGCAAGTACTTGAGTTTCCAAAAGATCAATTTTATTGATCACGATGACCGGTTTCATATTCCCCTTTTTCGCTGCAATGATATAGCGATCGATAAGATGGGGTTTAAGGAGAGGTTGAACAACAGACGCTGTAATCAAAACTTGGTCAATATTAACCGCGATAAGCTGCTCTTTATGGCGCGTATGATGATGGGCACGCGAAAGGATAGAATATCTTTTTTCAATTTTTACAATGATGCCTGTCGCATTAGGCTGCTCTAAAAATTGGACAAAATCTCCAACTGCAATCAGATTTTTAAGCTGTGTTTTTTCTTTTTTTAAGCTGCCTCTTAAAGTACAGGTATAAAGAGTGTGGTCTGAGCCGACTATAATGCCATCTAAGGCAATAGTTAAAACTCGCCCCTTTTTTAAGGAGGCTTCCTCGATTTTTTCAAGTGGCTGCTGTTTTTGCTCTTTATCTCGATCTGTTTTTTTGTATTTGGAGCGGTCAGTTTTGGAAAGAATTTTTCGCGCTTGTTTATACAGCTTGCGCTCTTTGCCATGAAACTCCTCTTCATATTCGAAATGCTGGTCGTCTTTTTTCATGGTTTTAAATAATACATTAGGATGGCACCGGCAATAGAGACATTCAAGGATTCCATTTTTGAGCTGATCGGGATTGAAACCGTTTCAAAGTGCTCTTTCAGTGCTGGTCGAATGCCATGGGCTTCGCTGCCCAGCAGCAAAAGAAGTGCTGTTTTTTTTGAAATCTGTTCTAAAGGTTTCCCCTTCATATCTGCTAAATATACATGGAGTTTATTTTTATGGATGAGCTGCTTTAAATCCGTGACATTTCCAAAGGCAAGCGGCAATTCAAATGTCGCCCCTTTGGCGGCACGTAGTGCCTTTTCATTATAGGGATCTACACTTCCTTCAAGGACAAAGGCTCCTTCCCATCCTAAAGCAAGAGCTGTTCGTAAGAGTGTTCCTAAGTTTCCTGGGTCATTAATGGTATCTAGTCCGAGGATGTATTTTTTACCGGCTAAGTTTTGAGAGGGCGGGATTACAATTTCTGCAGCAATCGGTTCAGGTGCTTGGAGGGCGGTAATTTTTTTTAATATTTCAGCTGAGGCAACATAAATCTCATCGGCTTGTATCTTTGGATCTATAGGGTAATTTTTTTCGATGATAATTTTCTTGAATTTTGCTTTTGCGGCAAGTTCATGGATCAGTTTTTTACCAGTGATCAGTACAGTGCCTGCGGATGTGCGTGCAGCTTTATCTGTTCTTAATTTAACTAAATATTTTACAACGGGGTGTTGTAAACTTTTGATTTCTTTCTGAATCATGCACCCATTAAAGCAAAAAACCCATTGCATCTGCAATGGGTTTTAGTTTTCTTTCAGATCTTTTGACTACAATTAGAAGTCAAATCTGAACTTAACAGTCAAGCCTTGCATCACAAGGTCACCACCTCTTGTTTCAGCAACAAAGGTAATGAACTCGTTCTGACCTAACCAGTATTGCTCTTCCCAAGCTGCCTCTATAGCAAAGTGGAAATCTTTATCACAGGTATAGGTTTCCCATCTCAATCCAATTTGCCATTCAATCACAGGCTTAATTGTGTGGAAATTATCAGATGTATTGAACGGATCATGGAAAGTACTGACAAAGGCGCCCGTCGTATTGTTAAACTCTCTTTGTAAGCGAGTTTCTTCGAACTGACCCCATAGACCAGCTACAGCAATTTCACCAAATGTGCTGAAGCTTCTTGAGAAATGGAATGCTGCATCAAGACCTGCGCGGATTCCAAATCCCCAGTAGAATTGACGGAGGTTCATAGTCTCAGTTAAGCTATTACCAATTGCAACACCAGTACCAACGCCTGTTGCTGTTTCATTCACTGTTGTGTTGTAGAACTGCTTTTGCCATGTTCCTTTAAATCCAAAATGAGGTCTCAATTTTAAATAACGGCTAACATAGAAATTACGTCCTAATTCTAGGTCAATGGCATTGAAATAGTGCAGATCCCAATGTCCGTCGACTGAGGTAAAAGAACCAGTTCCACCTGTTCCTCTTTGCCAGAGCGGTTCATCGAAGAAGACCACACCTACATCAGCTGTGGCACTTCCATTAATATCACGGGCACGGATCCAAGTATATTCAGCAAACACATCCCAGCCATCGTGATCAAACAGAATACCAGCGCCCACTTTAAAACCTGGTTTCATTTTGAAATCCAGCTGGCTAATTCTTCCTTCCACAGGATCAGATGGATTTGTTCCTGTTGTCAATGCAAAACCAAGGCGATCTTCACGGATATTCCAATAGATGAAATCTGCCGTTAAATACAGATCTGCACCACAAGCAACGCATGGACCAGCATTTGGAGTAATCTCTCCTTTTGGCCCGCCCATTAATTGCGCGCATTTTGGTGGGATACAATCCTGTCTTGGAGGACAGCAAGGTTTTGGTGGAGGACAGCAAGGATCTCTTGACATTGACTGTCCTTGTGATGACTGCATTTGAGCGACTTCATCTGCACACAGTGACAGAGAACTCATCAGCAGCAAAAGGGAACTTGGAATTAAATACTTCATTGCACTTTCTCCATTTGCAAAAGTTAATTGAAATTCTATTGTACCTCAGAATAATGAACTTTCTTGAATTTGTGCAAGGTTTTTTTCCCATCTTCTTTTTTTTCATAGAGAAAATCAGATTTGTTAGCGCAATTTTTTCGCTTCAGATTCTGCATAAATGATGCTGATGATACTGCCTGCACAAATCAAAACAATACCAATGATAGAGAGCCAATCTGGAAATGTTCTAAAAATAAACCACTGCAAAATGGCTGCATAGACAACAGAAGAATAGGTAAATGGACTCAAGACAGAAGGTTTGTCATAGCGAAAGGCACTCAAGATAAAATATTGTCCGATAAAAGAGAGAATTCCAATCAGCACAAGCTGTAAAAAAATCGTGCATGCAATAGAGGGCCACATGTAAATAGCAAAAGGCAATGAAAAAATCGTGCCGATCAGAAAGTGATAAAATAAAATCGTATGAACAGGTTCTGTCTTGATCAAACGGCGCATACAGATCATGGAAATCGCAAAGCAAAGCGCTGAGAATAAACCAAAAAACGCCCCTAAGTTTGTCAATAGATCAATATCGGGTTTTAGAATAAAGCCGATACCAATAAAGCCAATAATGATTCCCATCCAAAGCTTGTAGCCGATCTGGATTTTTCTCCAGACTAAGATGATCAGCGGAATGAAAAGAGGCGACGTATTGCTGAGCAATACAGTATTGACAAGGGATGTGTATTGGACAGCAAGAAAGACAAAAACAAAACTTCCATAGCCAGCAATGCCGCGCAATAAAATCACTTTAAATTTTGAAGAAGCAAATGCCCCTTTCCCTTCCTTAAACATAAAGGGAACCATAAAAAGTAGGCTAATCAGGTTTTGAAACAAAAGCACGACAGCGATAGAGGAGTGTCTGCTCGTAAAACGGGACAATGTGATGACAAGGGTAAAAAAGAACCAAGCTAGCAGGACAGAACAGGCGCCTTTTTTAAAATCACTCATTGCACTCTTTTTGCACCGGGATAATGGCATCCTGGTACGTTGTTTGGATATAATTTTTTATTTTATCTGAAAGCAGCGCTTTTTTTAGCGCAATTAATTTTTCATTATGTTCATCCCCTTCACGGATCGCTAAGATATTGGCATACGGCGAATCGGAACTTTCTAGCAAAAGTGCCTCTTTAGGATTTAAATGGGCTTGGAGCGCAAAATTAGTCGGGATGGCAGAAAGCGATACATCATCGAGAGTGCGCGGCAAAAGCGCAGCATCGACCTCTTTAAACCGTAGTTGTTTTGGATTACTTGTAATATCTGCAATCGTTGCTTTTCCAAGCTCATGGCTTGAAAAGGTGATGAGCTGCGCTTCTTGCAACAACAAAAGTGCTCTAAATTCATTTGTGGGGTCATTGGGGATTGCGACACTATCTTTTGGTTTTAATTGAGCAAGATGCATGATTTTTTTGGAGTAGAGGCCCATCGGCTCTAAATGGATTTTAGCAAAACAGATGATGGAATAATTAAAATTGGCCTTTTGCTCTTCAAGAAAGGGAAGGTGTTGGAAATAATTGGCATCGACCTCTTTTTCCGAAAGAGCACGGTTTGGAATGTGGTAATCGTCCACTTCAATGATTTTAAGATCAATGCCTTGGTCTTTTAGGTCGGACTGAACCTGCTTCAATATTTGCGCATGGGGCATAGGCGTTGCGGCCACTTTAAGCGCCTGATCATTTTTTTTACTGCAACTGGCTGCCAGTAAAAAAAGACAGCAGAAAAAAAGTTTATTCATGGACTATTTTTCCTCTTTTCTTTAGCAATCCAGTGGCTAGATGATTCCCTACCGTTTGTACAATCTCAACAAGCACAATCAACACCACCACTGTCCAAAACATCACTGTACCATTAAATCGTTGATAACCATATTGGATAGCTAGCGTGCCTAAACCGCCTCCACCGACAAGCCCTGCCATAGCGCTATAACCGATCAGATTGATGATTGTCAAGGTAAGCGCTTGGATCAAAGCTGGCAATGCTTCAATCAGTAGCACTTTGCTCATAATCTGCCATTTTGTTGATCCCATCACAGTGG
>CAYSQP010000022.1:0-7660 GCA_964433285.1 uncultured bacterium
ATTTGCTGTTTTAACTTAGGAAGATACTGAAAAATGGTCTTATCTTCCACAGTATTCAAAGAATTTAAATAGTCTCCTGCGCTCTCTTCTGTGAGTCCCCGTTTTTCCACGCAGCATTTTTCCGTTCGCGTCCAATAATGATGGATGCGGAACTCTTCTGGATCCAGCTTCTTTTTTCTAAATCCCGGATTTAACAAAGCATGGTGGATATAACAAAATTTCACAGCTTCAGGACGGTGGATGCTTTTGACCTGTTTATTTTCTTTGAAATCATCCTGTGCTCTTAGAGTTAAATGCTGCACCATTGGAATATTAGGAGTTAGCTCCCAAAGATTGGAAGTGCCAAACATTTTCCAATGGAGTTTGATGCTTCCTTTATCCTGCTTTGCCATCTTGTTTAACATGGTCTGAAAAGAGCGAGTTCCATGGACAGGAACGATAAATTCATCGATATCAATCACAGCTACCCATTTGGCCAAACCAAGCGCTTTATTTTTAAAACAGTCATTGTAAGCTGCAGTTTGATAAGGTTCATGTGCAGGCCCTGGATTATCTGCCATTTTATGGCTTTCTACAGAAGAGCTCCAGTCGATAAGTTCAACCAGGCCTTCCTTCAGATAAGGCGCGAGCACTTCACTATAGTTATCCGTACTATCATTGTTGTAGAGATAAAAATGGTCGGCGCCTAGGATGCGGTGGTATTCGATCCATTCTTTAAGCCAAGGCGCTTCATTTTTAAACATGGCACATACAGCCAGCTTATAGCGGTATTTGGATGATGGAGAAAGATACAAAAAGCCTAAGGCAAAAAGAAAAACAGCACTGAAATAAAGCCACTTTCTCATACCTCATAAAATGGATCTTTTGGGAATTTAGTACAAGCGTAGGTTCTAAATTTAAAAAAATCTTCCTTTTTAAAATCGGCTTCTGTTAATAGGAAATTAATAGTCAAAGAGGGGAAAATGAAAAAGCAATTATTGTTAGGATTTGGCCTTTTAGCCGCTTTTAGCGCATGTAAAAACGGTAACCCTCCATCTATTATTGATGGGGACCGAGCCTACTACTACGACTATTATGGTTACTACTATCCCGATTATTCATGGACAGGCCCAGGGTATTACTGGGGCATCTGGTATGGCAATGAAGGGGACTTTAACCACCATCATCATCATGGTGGACATGGCGGGGGCCATCACGGCGGTGGAGGCCATCATGGTGGCGGAGGCCACGGCGGTGGAGGTCACCATGGCGGGGGACATCATCATTAAGAAGGTGTCTAAAAATTATGTTTTTTAAAAAGGAGAAAAAAATGGTTATTCATCCACTTTTAGGCCCAGTTGTATCACTTGTCGCTGGGATTTTAATTCTGATCTTTCCTGCCATTCTTAACTATATTGTGGCTATTTATCTGATCTTAATTGGTGTTGTTGGCATTTTCGGAAGATTCTAATCTAGATCTGCTACTTCTGCGGCGCCTTCTATTTTTTTATTTTCTTGGCGCCATTTGCCTTTGCTAAAAAGAGTCGGCAGTGTGATTTTGCGCACGCTTTCTATAATGAAAATGGTAAAGCTGGGAAAAAGCGCAATGATCCACTGCTGATAAGTGAGCGGCACTGTCATAAAGTGGGTTTGGAAAAAGGGAATATGCAAGATCAGCACTTGCAAGATAAAGGCAGCGCCTACAGCGACAATCAAGGGAATATTTTTTAGCACCCCTAATTTTAAAATAGTTATTTCATCAGAGCGCACATTAAAGGCAATGAGCCATTCAAAGAAGATCACATTGCATAAAATCATGGTGCGCGCCGTTGCAAGGTCGCTATGGCTAAGTGCAAATTTAAAGACAAAAAAGATACTTAAAGAGAGCATGATGGCCAAAAATGCGATGCGGTATTTCATGCCTTCAAAGATCAGCTCTACTTTGGGATCGCGCGGAGGTGTTTTAAGCTCTTTGCCTGTTTTGGGCTCTAAGCCAAGAGGAACAGCGATAATAACGCCTGTGACAAGGTTAATCCATAAAATTTGCAGTGGTAAAAGAGGCGCCAGACCCGTAAAGAGCACGCATAGTGTAAGACCAAGAAGTTCTCCAAAACAGGTGGTCAAAAGAAAGGTGCATACATTACGAAGTCGATTGAAAATGGCTCTGCCTTCTTCTACAGCAGCAACAACCGATGCAAAATTATCATCAGAAAGCACAATGTCAGAGGCTTCTTTAGCCACTTCGGTCCCTGAAATGCCCATCGAGACTCCAATGTTGGCTGCCTCAAGTGCAGGAGCATCATTGACTCCATCTCCTGTCATAGCCACCACATGGCCAAGCGATTGATAGGCTTCAACGATTTTCAATTTATGGAGCGGCTCGACCCGCGCAAACACATCAAAATGGACAATTTTTGATTTAAGCTCCTCTTCACTCATTTTTTCTAATTCTTCGCCACTTTGTGCATTGGCATTGATAATTCCCAACTGATGAGCAATGGCGCTGGCTGTCATTTTATTATCGCCCGTTGCCATCACCACTTTAATGCCTGCTTCTTTGCACGCAGCAACAGCTTTGATTGCTTCTTGACGAGGAGGATCTTGGATCCCAAAAACACCTGTGAAAATGAGGCGTCCTTTAAAGGATTCTTCGGTTAAATGGGTTGCTTCTGCAGGAAAATCGCAGTAACCAACGGCAATTAAACGCAGTGCGCTTTTTGACATTGTATCCATTGTTTGGGCAAGGTCTATCTGCTCCTGCTCTTTTAGAGGGAATGCAAAAGAGAGGATTTTCTCAGGCGCACCTTTGACAAGTACCATTTTTCCAGCAGGGGATGAATGTAAAGTGGCCATATAACGGTTTTCACTTCGGAAGGGGATTTCATCGATGCGCGGGAAAGTAAATGAAAGCTGCTGCATATCAAATCCCGATTTTGCAGCAGCAATTAAAAGCGCCCCTTCTGTAGCATCTCCAATGACCTCATAACGATCGCCTGTTTTTGTAATCAGGGCATCATTGCACAAAGCGCCAATTTCTAAGATCTGTTTTAGTAGATCCTTATTCCCAAACGAAAAAATGTTCTCCACATTCATCTGATTCAAGGTCAAAGTGCCCGTTTTATCGGAGCAGATCACTGTTGTAGAGCCAAGAGTTTCAACGGCAACTAACTTTCTTACGATGGCATTTCTTTTAGCCATGGCATTCATCCCTGCAGCAAGAACGACTGTGACAGCCACAGGGAGCCCTTCAGGAATGGCAGAAACAGCGGCAGAAATAGCCAGCAAAAACACCTCCATCCAGCCCATTCCCCGATAGAAGCTAATAGCGGTAAAAATAAAAATAGACAAAAAGACAATCAAAATCATCCAGCCACCAATGGCTTGGATACTCTTTTGAAGGGGAGTTTTGACTGGTTTAATGTCCGCGATACTAGCGGCAATTTTACCGATTTCTGTTGCCATGCCAGTGCCGATAACGACTGCTTTTGCCCGCCCATAAGAAACAATGGTCCCCGTATAGATCATATTGCGCCTTTCGGCTAAGGGGAGCTTTCCTAAAAGCGGTTCAATATGTTTTTCTATAGGGGTTGATTCACCGGTTAAAATAGATTCATTAATTTTGAAATTGACAGCCTCGATCAGGCGGGCATCGGCCGGGACCTTATCTCCTGGCTCTAAGATAATCACATCGCCCGGGACAAGCTCATAGGACGAGATAACCTCTAATTTTCCATCCCTTTTGACCTTAGATTTAGGGGTAGAGAGCTCTTTTAGGGCGTGCATGGCTCTTTCTGCCCGTGCTTCTTGGAGAAAACCGATCACAGCCATGATAAAAATGGTGCCAGAAAGCACCGCACCATCCGCAATACCGCCAACTGAAAATTTTACAATAGTGGCACCAATTAAAATAAAGACAAGCGGATTGGCAAATTGTTTGAAAAAAAGTAAAAAAAGAGATTTTCCTTTTTTAGTTTTTAATTGATTTGGACCGAATTGTTGAAAACGGGTGCGCGCTTCACTCCCACTTAACCCATTGGGATCTGCTTGCAGCAAAGAAAAAATTTCTCTATTTAACAACGTATGCCAGTCCATAGTTTTCTTTATAGAACTCATTTGGATCAGTAGTCAATGCTGGATTTAATTTATTAAATATTTTTTATGTTTTTAGTTTTATCCCCTTTATTTATAATACCCTACAAAACAAAAAAAAGAGGATTGTATGTCAAATTTAGTGATTCCAGATTGCGGGTGGTCGCGTGATAAATTAGCAGATATTGTGCGTGAGTTTCAGCATGATGGCGAAACATTTGAACAGTTGATTAAAGAAAACCCAAAATGGAGAGAAATTAACATTGAGGTTTTAGTTAAACAACAAAACGAAGGTCAATATCATCAATATGAAGAAATAGGAGTTGAAAATAGAAACAAGTTTGATTTTTCAACTGTTAGAGCGCATGTAAAAGCGACAGGACTCATTGTAGGAGATCTTGCGACACAACAAGGAAAAGCAGACTATCAGCGTTATGTAGCGCCTACAACTTCTGGCGCTTTCGATTGTACAGATGGACAACTGATAGATAGATATGAAAGGTTTATAGAACGGTTCGCGCAATTTTTACAACTTTCTTATATTCCAAAATCCTATTGTGTGCACATTCAGGAAGCTGTCTACTATTATTCAGATCCAAAAACTGATAAAACTACCAAGATTGGATCAAAAAAATATTTCCTAGAGCATGGATATTCCAATGAAGATGCTGGTTTTTTAGCCGCGTCCTTTGAGCAAAGATGGATTAAACATATTGAAGATATGCAATTAAAGCAGGGAAGGTATGTTGCAACTGATTTTACAGAAACTCAACTTCGGGATATTGCAAAAGAGTTGATGACTTCTTTTAAGCAAACGCAATTTGTGAGCAAAATTTATAAAAGAGTGCAGCGCACTTTAGTGATAAAGCTCAATTCTTTCATAGGGAAAATAAATGATTACTTTAGATTAAAGCCCTTTGTAACACAAATTCCAAGGCTTTCACCTCATGCCGCAAATAATAGCAAAAAAGTGTATACATTTAGTCCAAGTACGCCTAAGTCAGCTGTTACATCTCCTGTAAAAAATGGAATGAAAACAAAGATTCCAAAGCTTGTCACAGAGGATTCTCCAACAGATCGAAGAGCATCGATCATATGGGTAGCTCAGGAGTCTGTAATTTCTCCTAGATCTCCCAAAGCTCTCACATCTCCTAAAGAAGCTCTCGAAATGAAAAAAGACGCCTATTAAAAATCCAGGCGGATCTTGAACGGCCTCTTGCCGCAATCCCACCCCTTCAGGGGTGGGTCGAGGCGGGACTTTAGTGTCTCTTCTATCCTTAGCCGTCGAAGAATCTCCTTCCTTGAGGAAGGAGTTCTTCAATACAGGTCCGCCAAATGTGAGATTGTTGGATACTTCTTTATAGCTTTGAAACCCAAATTGCAATCTTAAATCTTCATTGCCACAAAGTGGCATGAGTCGTTTTTTTCGGGTTCGCTGCCCAAAAAAACAAACTAATCCTCTTTCTTTACTCTGTGTCCTTTGTGTCCTCTGTGGTTGCATTTATTAAAAACTGTTGCGCCAAAATCTGTTTCGTCGATAGCGTGAAAATTAGAAAGGCTATGTCTGGGCATAAACATAAAAACTTCAAGAAAATCCACCAGCTTCACCGCTATTTTAAAAAAGCTGCCAAAGAAATGGCAGGCTATCCTGTCGCTCAGTTTTTTGATTATTCCAAGCTCTTCCATTTTTTAAATTTCCATATCAATAATGTGGGAGATCCTTTCCATAGTCAATCTTCGCTTAAGATCAATACCCACAAAATTGAAAAGGAAGTGATCGATGCTTTTGCTGAAATCTTCCATGCTCCCAAAGGCAATTATTGGGGTTATGTAACAAATGGGGGAACAGAAGGAAATTTATACGGGCTTTATGTTGCTCGGCAGCTTTATCCTGAGGGTGTTGTTCTCTATTCTGATCAGACCCACTATAGCATTCCAAAATGTTTAAATTTACTCCGCATGCCTTCTATTAAGATTAAAGCTGATCGAAAAGGGGAGATCGATTATCAGGATTTGCAATCGAAACTGCTGGGCTTAAAAAAAGGAGAAGTCCCCATTATTGTCGCCAATATTGGAACAACAATGAAGGGAGCTGTTGATTGTGTGGGAGAGATTAAAGAGGTATTGACCGATCTGGATATGAAAAAACATTATATCCATTGTGATGCAGCATTTTTTGGCCTGATCTTGCCTTTTCTTCCGGAATTAAAAACACAAAAATTTGATTTTAGGATGGATATCGATAGCATTGCGATCAGTGGCCATAAAATGATTGGCACTCCTATTCCATGTGGGGTTGTTTTAGTGAAAAAAAACAATATGCAAAAAATAGGCTCGCACATCGAATATGTAAGAGCTAAAGACAATACCATTACCGGATCTCGCAACGGGCTAACGCCTCTATTTTTATGGTATGAACTTTGCTGTGCTGAAGAGGGAAAGTTTCAAAAGATCATTTCTGAATCGGTTAAAAAGGCAAGTTATGCAGTGAAAAAACTCAATCAACATGGAATCAAAGCTTGGCGCAATAAAAATTCGATTATTGTTGTATTTCCAAAACCATCTGAAAAAACAAGCCGGAAGTGGCAACTGGCTGTTGAAAATGATATTGCTCATATGATCACGATGCCCCATTTAAGTTATGATGCGATTGATCTTATTGCTACTCAAGTAGCAAGGGATTTAGGCAAAATGAAGAAAAAGTAATGCACCATATCCATGTCCCTGGAATTAGCTTTTCTAAAAAAGAAAGACGTTCTGTCATCTTAGCTGTCACAATAGGAAATTTTCTTGAGTGGTATGAAATCTATCTTTACGTTTATTGGGCGCCTATCATTGCCAAGCTATTTTTTAGCGATTCCCATTCAGAACTTGTGAATTTGACCAATACTTTTTTACTATTTGCATTGGGTTTTTTAGCACGTCCTTTAGGAGGACTTTTCTTTGGACGAATTGGCGATCGTGTAGGAAGAAAAAAAGCGCTTGTACTTTCGATCATGATGATGATCTTTCCCACTTTTATGACAGGTCTTCTACCCACTTATGCACAAATCGGCGCTTTTGCTTCGATTATTCTTGGAGTGATGCGTGTGATGCAATCTTTCCCTGCAGGGGGAGAGCTGCCGGGTGCAGCCTGCTATCTTTACGAAAGTAGTAAACTTCCCAATAGAAGATATATGAGCAGCTATGCATCTCTGGGTTATCAACTTGGCATTCTATTTAGTACTATAGAATGTTATCTGCTGGAAAAATATCTTGCGCCTGAAGATCTAATTACTTGGGGTTGGCGCGCTTCTTTTATAGTCGGAGGATTGCTTGGATTTTTTGGACTTTATCTGCGGTATAAATTACATGAAACTCCTCTTTTTAAAGAGATGGAGACCCATGAAAAGATTGTTAGAGAGCCTATTTCCAAAGTGTTGAATAAACATAAGAATGGAATTTTTATGGGGATCCTATTTTGTGCCCTAAACTCCGCTTCTTTTTATCTTTTGACGGTTCATTTCCCTGTTTATTTCGGAAATATCCTAGGGATTAGTTATGCGGATAATTTACTGATCACGATGCTGCTTTTAGTTGTCATTACAGTTCC
>CAYSQP010000023.1:0-7508 GCA_964433285.1 uncultured bacterium
TTTTGATAGCGAAGTAAGAGTCCCTTTCAAGCGCGCCACTTCATTTAATATATCACTTTGATGAGTGATCTGTTTTTCACAAGAAAATAGCTTTTCACGCATCTGATTTGCATGGGTAACAATTTCCCTTAAATCTTCTTTGTTTTTTTCAATTGACCTTTCAAGCTCAGAGACCTTTTTTTCTAATTTAGAAAGTTCACTCCCTTTGTGGGTCTGATCATGCGTTTTCTGGACGGCTGTTTTTTCAATTTTTTCATCTAAAATCTGAAATTCAAAGGCATTTTGAGAAGCTTGTTGCTTTAGAACAGCAATTTCCGATTTTAATTCAGCAATGATATAATCAGTTTCTTTTTGATCACGCATCCCTGTCATAAACTGCGGGGAGCAGCCAGCAAGGATGCAAATAGATCCCAGGACAAAATTAATTTTTTTCATAGATTTTAAATTCAGCACGTCTATTTTTAGACCAAGCTGATTGAGAGTGGCTTTCATCCATTGGTTTTTCTTTACCATAGGAGATCGTATGGATGCGGTTAGGGTCTATTCCTTTTTGCACAATGAGAGTGCGGATATAGTTGGCTCTGCGCGTTCCTAAAGCAAGATTATACGCTTCAGGGCCCCTTTCATCGCAGTGGCCTTCGATGGAAACATAAACATTGGAATGATCTTTCAGATAAGAAGCAATCCCATCGAGGACTTTAAAATACTCAGCTTTTCTAAGCATATAGTCGTCAGTATTAAAATAGACATTTTGGAAAACTTTGGCCAAATCGGCAATAGCACCACGAAATTTATCTAAAGTGGGAATACCGCTGCCAGGCTCGCCAGGGATATCTTTTGGCTGTGCAATCGCAAGTTCAGAAAATTGTGTTTGAAGATCTTCGTCTCTTAGAGGAATAAAATCTTCGTCTTGCGGACCATAGAGCCCTTCGCTTGCAAGGGCAGCATCAGGATTATCCCCCCATAAAGGATTCATCTTGGAATCCATTGAAGCATGGCTCCCATGATTATGATTGCAGCCAGTTAAAAAAAGTAGTGCAAGTGCGCTTGAAAATAGGATCCATTTTTTCATAATTTTAATTCCTCTTTAACGTATTCCCCATGCTGGGTAATGTTTTTTTCCCGGCCCTTTTGTGATTTTCACAGCTTCAGGCTGATTTAGGTTGACAATGTATAGCTCAGAAGAATTGGGATCTGTCGAGTTAAATACAATGTGCAAACTATCGGGCGCCCAGCAGGGATTTTCTTTATTTCCTGGACCAAAAGTAAGCTGTCTTTCTTCTTTGGCCTCAAAATCATAAATCCATATCTGCCGCACCTCTTTTGTTTTAGCACTGAAGACTAATTTAGTTCCATCAGGGGACCAGGCGGGGCAGATATTTTCTCTATTTTGTTTGGTGAGCATGATAGGCTCTGATCGTCTGACACTGGGGGCAGAAGGGATGATGTAGATACGCGGCGAGCCATCTTTATCAGATACAAAAGCAATTCTTGATCCATCGGGACTAAAGGCAGGGGAAGCTTGCGTCGCCCTTGGAAAAGAGTAGAGTTGCACCGGTTTATCGATCAGCTGCCCTTCAGGATTAATTTGTTGGATAAAAAGATCGGCTCTTCCAGAAGCGTCGGAGATAAAGGCAATTTTATCCCGTTTAGGTGAAATGGCCGGCAGCAATTGATTACCTCTTAAATCGATAATCCGTTTACCGGTCTGTTCTTTCGACGAGCTTTGATAAATCTTTGGCTGACCGATTTTATAAGAGACATAAAGAAAGCGGTCCTTTCCAAAGTAGGGATGAGGAGGCAATACAACAGGTGTAATGGAATAACTCCCTTCGAAAGTGATCTGTTTTTCATTAGCGCCATCAAAATCGCATTCCCAGATCTCAGATTGCCAATGATTCTTTTCACCAGCCGATTTACTTTTCTGCTTTGAATACAAAATGCGCGTATTGGCAACGCCCATCACATTGAATAGCTCCTTCTGGATTGAATCTGCGAGACGATGTATCTGTCTGCGGTCCTGATTTAAATCGCCTGTGAGGGCAATATCCTTAAATTGCTTTAGCGAGCCTTTTTTTGTGGAATAGACATAGCAGTTTAACTGTTTTTGAGTGACATAAGGTTTGATGGCAAAAGCGGCTCTACTTTGTTCCCAAAAGCCATGTTTAAAAGCAAGCTGCGGATTTTTTTCTTCTAAGGCCTTTTCAAGATCATCTCGCCCTGTGAATACTTTTGTAAATCCATTGTGATCAAAATCAAAAAGAAATACTTCAAATAATTTCTTCAGATAATCAGAACTTAAATGGCTTCCCTCTGACTGCATTTTTCCCAGATAAAGAGAAAAAAGAGACTCTTGCGTATGCAAATGGACACGAATTTCACTTTCTTCCGCTTTCAAAAGTAGGAACTGGCACAAGAAAATAACAAAAGCAAAAAATCTAATTCTCATAGCTGGTTGCAAAAAGTCAAAATAAAGGTCTTCTTACTTTCATTTACGCTAAAAGGCGGAAATTTTATAAGTTGCAGGTTTTTTTCTAAATAACTTTTATTTTTTTCACTCTCAGTGGCAAGCACGCGCAATTTGCTAATCGTTCCGTCTCTATTGACCGTGATCTCCATTTTAACCTCACCAATTTCAGGGAGATCCAAAAATTCCCTCAAACATCTTACTAATGCTTCCTGGTAAGAGAGGTCAACTTCAGTGCCATCATCGCTGATTTCTTTTATCGCGTCAATTTTTAATGGTTTAATCCATTCCGATGGTTTTTGTTTTAGTGGTCTATCTTTATCTCGTTTCTTATCAATTTTCGCAATCGTTTCTTCAAGTTCATGCAATAGATGAGGCACAGGGGAAGGAGGAGCTTTTTTTTGGGCAGACACTCCATTTTTTTTTGGTTCTACGGCAAGTGCCTGCTTTTTTTTGCTTAAAGTACCTTGTGGCTTATGGACAATAGGCGCTGGTTTTGGGGAAGAAACTGCTGTTTTATTTTTCGGTGGAGTTATTTGCGGCAATGCAATAGCACTTTTCTTTTCGACATAAGGGACAGCCATGATTGTTTTAACATGTAGGGGTCTTTTTTTTTCTTTTTGCATGTCAGAGCTGATGATAAAATAAAGCAGACCCAACATATGACATGTAAATACCGTAATAAATATCTTCCGCATAGATCTAATTATATATAAGGGAGAGAAAAGGCGCCATAGACAGTCGGGACTTTGCTTCGCAAGTCCCTGCTGCCCTGTTGGGCTTCAATCCGCTGTGCCAAATTGATTTTTCATCCGGAAGTCCGTGCGTAGCACTGTCCTTCCTCCTTCAAATCAATTTTGCTTTGCGCCTTGAAGCCATCGGCTGCTCGCGCGCTCACTTCCCACTCCTTGCAGTCGTGGATCCCTTCTCGCGTCAACTCGCAGACCATCTGAAATCCCTTGTCTTGAAGTTCCAGATAGTACTGCAACGGGACGCAGGGACGTTAAGTCCCGACTGTCTATGGCGCCTTTTTTCTCTTTTATTAGTTTCTTTCGTGCTTATGCACGAAAGAAACTCTATTTTATTTCGGTGTCGGAAAGGCTGGTGAGGTCTTTGAAACCTTGTGTGACTACCCGCCTTCCCATAAGAGCGATGGATTCAGTCAGAGGAATTTTTTTTGGGCATACTGCCGCGCAATTTTGCGCATTGCCACAATCTGTAACTCCTCCTTCTTGCATGAGCGGCCTGAGCCTTTCAGCCTCTACCATTTTTCCAACAGGATGGGAATTGAAAAGCCGCACTTGAGAAATGGGCGCCGGCCCAATAAATTTTGAGCGCACATTGATCTGCGGGCATGCTTCCATACAGCAGCCACAAGTCATGCACGTGGAAAGCACATAGCGCGTCTCTGCAATATCTTGACTCATTTTCGGCCCAAAACCACGGTCTAAGGCATCATCCACATCGATCCAAGCATGGATTTTTTTGAGTGCATCAAACATCTCATCTCGATTCACTATTAGATCACGAATGAGAGGATATTTCGTAAAAGGCGCAATCACAAGCATATCGCTTGCCAGCGCGCGCAGTGTTGGCTCAATCAGCACCGTGCAAGCCTGCATAGGCCGCCCATTAATCAGCATAGAACAGGAACCGCAAACCTCTTCTAAACAGCCTTGCTCCCAGACAACAGGTGTGACTTTTTCCTTTTTTTTATTGATCGGATTTTTTTGGATTTCCATCAGCGCAGAAATCACATTCATAAATGGTTTGATCTCAAGCTCAAACTCTTCCCAATACTGCTTACTTGGCGTGCCGCGGAAAATCTTGAGTGTAAACTTTTTACTCATATTTTTTACTATAGGGGGAGTAGGATATTCGCGGGAATATTTTCCAGCGTCGGTTTTTCTTTTTTGGCATGGATGTAATCACGTAAAACTGGTTTTAAATGGTGCGTGTCAACGGGCACATAGCTAATTTTTACCTCTTCAGGGTCGTAAGAGGCAACAGTTGTCTTCAGATAATTTTTATCATCCCGCTTTGGAAATTCTGGTTTGAAATGAGAGCCCCTAAATTCATCGCGTAAAAGCGCCCCTTTTGTGATCGCCATAGCAAGCTCTAGCATGGGGCCAAATTGATTGGCAAAGGCATAGGTCTGATTCACAAGATGGCCACGGTCATCTAAAGAGATATTTTGGTAGCGCTCCCGAAGCTCTTTTAATTTATCGAGTGTCTTTTTTAAATCTTCATTTTTGCGCTTGACTGTCACATTGCGGATCATCCAATCTGCCATCTCATCATGCAGCGCGTGGATATTCTCTTTTCCTTTACGTGCCAGTAGATCTTGCTTTAATGATTCTTCTTTTGCCAGTGCCTCTGTAAAAAGAGTAGTTGAAAAATCATCATAACCCTTTTCAAGATTGGATAAATAGCGCGGCACTTCAACGCCTGCCACAAGCCCTGCAAAAATGCAGGCCACTAAAGAATTTGCCCCTAAGCGATTAGCGCCATGGAATTGAAACTCTGATTCTCCAATGTTAAAACAGCCTGGGATATTGGTCATTTGCCGGTAGCGTGCCATCCGATCAGGATCATCGGCAGCTGGCCAATCCACCCACGCACCGCCCATAGAATAGTGGACAGCAGGGAAAATTTTCATCGGCACTTTGTGCGGATCTTCCCCTGTAAATTTGCGATAAATATCTAAGACAGATTCTAATTTATGTAATTTTTCCTTGGGCAGTTCTGTCACATCTAGATAGACCTGATTTTTCCCATCGACTCCAAGCCCCATCTCGCAAATTTTTAACACCTCGCGCGATCCAATATCTCTGGGGACAAGATTTCCATAGATAGGATAAAGCTCTTCTAAGAAATACCAGCGCTCTCCTGTTTTTCCGCAAGGAATCGTTGTTCCTTCTGGAGTCGTGATCGTTTTTGAAGAATCGCCATAGACCCACATTCTCCCGCCCTCTCCGCGCACAGATTCCGATATGAGCCGCAACTTATCATCGCCTGGAATGGCAGTCGGATGGATCTGGATAAACTCTCCATTGGCATACTTCATCCCCTGCATAAAAAGACGGCCATTGGCTGCCCCTGTACAAAAGGTAGAATTAGTCGAATATTTAAAAATGAGGCCAGGACCGCCCGTTCCAAACACCACACAATCGGCCTTAAAAAGTTCCAATTTCATGGTGATAAGATCCATGGCTACAATGCCGCGCGCTCTGCCATCGGGATCAATCACCAGGCGCATAAATTCATTATTTTCAAATTTTTCTACAAGCCCTTTCACTTCATAGCGACGCACCTGTTCATCTAAAGCATATAAAAGCTGCTGGCCGGTAGAAGCACCACAAAATGCTGTACGGTAATACAAAGTGCCCCCGAAACGGCGCACATCAATATTGCCCTCCAGCGTGCGATTGAAAGGACAGCCAAAGCGGTCCATCATGCGGATAATGCCAGGAGCTGCCAGACACATTTCCAGGACAGGCGGCTGATCGGCCAAAAAATCGCCTCCCTTAATAGTGTCATAGGCATGGATAATCGGAGAATCATCTTCTGCTTTTAAATTTAAAGCGGCATTGATCCCCCCTTGGGCGCACACAGAATGAGAACGTTTGACTTTTGTCACAGAAAACAGCTTAACGTGGCAGCCCTTTTCAGCAAGCTTCATCGCCGCCGAAAGACCGGCAAGACCGCCGCCAACAACAATCACCTCTTTTTTTTCTTTTTTTGCCATATTAATGTTTTAGATTAAGCCAATAGGTGCCCCAAACAGCAATCAAGCCTAAAAACGCAATGATAAACATGATTCCATAAGCCACTTTCACCATCGCTTTTTGCGAAGACATTTTTAGAATCCAGCCCCAAGTGATTAAAAAAGTCCAAAACCCATTAAACGCATGGAAGCAGCTGGCTAAAACAAAAACTGTGTAGATAGCCACGTAGATCGGATTTTTAAATGTATCGCGTACAAGCAAAAGCGAAATCGTCGCAAAGTTATCTGCGACTGCGAGCACCTCATCTGCTTTTAAATTTTTTGAGGAAAGAGCCTCGGCAAGATGGAGCTTATCTTTTAAGCTCTGTGCAGAGCTAAGCACAATCTTTTTTTGCGTATCATATTGCCCATCTGCTTTTTCCTGCAGCTCTTTTGCCACTTCTAAAAGTTGGGATTCCTCGGCACTTGCCTCTGTTTCAAGGCGCATCCTTTCTACTTCATCAATCGAGTAAATTTTAGCGCCAATCCGATCAGCCACGGTATAAAGACCATTATCCAGAGAGACAGAGGCAAAGTAACTCTTTTTTCCACCCGTATGAACCGCATCGGGATAATCAACAAAACGGAATTTCACAATATGAAACGTAAGCAGTCCAAGCAAAATCCAAGAAGTGATCCGCTGCCATGTGTAGGCATGATTACGCTCATATTTTAAAGAAGGTGCGCTTCCATCTGTTTTAAAAGAATTAAATTTTCCCGTCAGAAGATATTTAACACCCCAGGCTGCATGGACCAAAATCGGAATACCAAGCAAAGTAATCTCAATCACTTGTAAGTAGGGCAGATTATGGATCCCATTGACCATTTCTATAAATCCTTTGCCACTATCGCCTAAAAGAAGGGCTGCTTGTGAATTTACAAGCAGATGTTCAATTAAAAAAAGAACAAGCCAAAGCCCCATAAGCGAATGGAGCCTTCTCCAGACAAAAGCAGAAGGCAAACTGGTCACAGCAGATGACATATGAGACTTAAAGTTACATTAAAATTGGAAAAATGCACTAGCATTTTTTAACACTTGGGCGGCAACTGTTTTTAAATCGACCTGTTTTAAAGCAGCTACCATCTCGTACACTTCCACAACATAAGCAGGCTCATTGGTTTTACCTCTTTTGCTGTGCGGTGCCAGATAGGGAGCATCTGTTTCAAGCAAAATCCGGTCTAATGGTGCGAATTTCACCGCTTCGCGGAGCAGTTCTGATTTTTTAAATGTGATAATCCCACTAAAAGAGATGTACCAGCCGCGATCAAGCACCC
>CAYSQP010000024.1:0-7451 GCA_964433285.1 uncultured bacterium
TTATAATACTTTTCGTATTAACTTTAATTTATAGGTTTAACTATGGCAAATCCAATAAGTCACTCAAAATTAAGCTCTTCGGATATTATTCCTTTAGCTGCGATTGAAGAGCCCGAAAAATATGAAATCATGAAATCTTCACGTCTATTTAGACGTTTTCAGATTAATCCTTTTACTGCGACACTTATAGAAGCAGACCATCCAGCTAAAATTTTAGAAGAGTTTTTCCAAAGAGAATTGGAGCTAAGTGAGACCCCAACATTTACTTTTAGGGAAAGGGGTGGCAAAACAAAAGTACTCTTTAATGGGCATGCGCTTGGAGTTGGACAAGGCGGACCAATATTAGCTCAACGTCAGGCATATAGTGATGCTGTAAAACGTATTGAGCAATCTATTGATCGTTGCAAAAGAGAACATATTACCCGCATTAGTTTGAAAGAAATTCCTCCCCCAGTTATTTCTATTATTTTAGACTATATTTAACTAATAATCAGCTTGATCGGGAAACCATGGCGCTTTCATGGAAAGCTTTATAGTTCTCTACGCAGATTTTTTTGATCTGTTCTTGAGAAAATTGTGTGCTCATTAGTTCGATGAAATAGGGATACTTGGAACTATCTGAAAGTTCATCAAAGAATTTGTGAATGATAACAGTACTGATAGGGTCCTCTGTACAAAAAAAATCGGCACCAAAGCAAAGACTGTTTTGCCCGCCTAAATAAAGTCCATGTTCAATATGCCTAAGCAGCGCTTTATGATCGGTGGGATGGACAAATTTTTGATAAAAGACCATTCCCATGATCCCTTTTCTGCGAAAAATCTCTTTTGCAATGTCATCTGTTAAATTGCGCGGCTCATTTAAAATTTTTCGAAAATTGCAATGGCTTGCCAAGATGTGCAAATTAAGGTTGTATTTATCGATGGCATTAATAATCTCATCGCAGAGTCTATCCGAAGCATGGCTTAAATCGATGGCGATCTGCTTTTGATCAAGCCACTTTAAAAGCTCTAAACCATCACTTTTTAATCCTGTTTTAGAGCCCGTTCCACCCCCAAAACGATTTTCACCATTCCAGGTCAGCCCGATATAAAGGGGCGGTCCAATTTTTTTTGTAAGCTGCTGTAACCTTTGTAACCAATCTTTTAAAGGCTCTTCTTCATTGCAAAAGCTGGATGCATTTTCAATGGCAGGCAAAATAGCCATTTTATCGGTCAATTGTCCATCGAAGTAGGAGAATTCTTTTTTTAAAAGGGTGCTAAAAATTTCAACCTGCTTCCAGCCCTGCTTTTCAGAATCTGGCTTAGTTTCGGTATAAATAGCTAAAACTTGCAGTTTGACATTGCCTGCTTTTAGATGGGGATATGAACAGCGCGAAGAAGGATCATAGGCTGTTCTTTTAGGATTTTGAGCCAGGTAATGGAGAAGATCGCAATGGAGATCGATAATAGGATACATACTTATAGTTGTATTTTACTAAAGTCTAAAAGCGCTGCAAAATAGGAGAACACTTTTTGAAGAAGTGCAATCCGGTTATTTCGTATTTTTGGATCTTCTGCAAGGATCAGCACGGTGTCAAAAAGATGGGCGAGCGGTTCTTGCAACTTGGCAATTTCAGCAAAAGCGCGTGCATAGTTGCGATCGGCAATGAGCCCCTTCCACTGTTTTTCCAAATGGTTTAAAGCAGCCACAAGTTCCTTTTCAGCTTTTTCTTCTGCAAGAGAAGGATTAAAAGGGATAGCTACCATTTTCTCAAGCTGTCCTTTTGCTCTTTTATATACCTCATAAAGTTTTTGGAACTTATCTGAAGATTTGCGGAACTCATGCAACGCTTTTAATTTGCAAAATTGCTCATAGGGATCTATGCAAACTCCTGCAAGGGATGCTTCTATTTCATCTTTTCTAAATCCTTTTTCTTCAAAGACCCCTTTGGCGCGGCTTGTGATGTAGCGCAAAATTTCTTCGATGATTTGGGCTTTTAGCACACTGTCTTTTTTTAAAGATTCAAAGCGGCCACCGCAGGCTTCAAGCAGCGATTGCAAATTAACGCTTTTTTCATTTTCTAGAAGGATTTTAATGATGCCAATGGTTTGCCTACGCAGCGAAAAGGGATCAGAGGAGGAAGTAGGTTTTAGGCCAACGCTAAAATAACCAAGTAAATTATCGATTTTATCTGTGATGCTCAGCACTATTCCGCAGGCTGTTTTTGGAAGCTCTCCACCTTCTGATACAGGCCGCCAATGTTCTTCAATGGCTGCGGCCACCTCTGGATCTTCTTTTTGCTCTAAGGCATAGTATTTGCCAATAGTGCCTTGCAGTTCGGGAAATTCTCCAACAAGTTCAGAGGCAAGGTCAGCTTTACAAAGCAGTGCGGCACGCGCAAGTTTTTTTTCACTAGCCATTAGCAATGCTTCATTGACGGTTTGGGCTTGGAAAATAAGGCGGACCACTTTTTCAAAGACAGTCCCAAGATCTTTTTGGAAGGTCATGTTCTTGAGCTTTTCATTAAAATCTTCAAGAGGAGTTTTTAAGTCTTGCTCGTATAAAAAGATTCCGTCTGTAAGGCGTGCTGAAAGCACTTTTTCATTGCCTTGGCAGATAAGCGCATTGGGCTTATTGTCTGCTGTGATAATAAACTGATTTTTCAATTTACCTTGGCTATTTCCTACGGGGAAGTAGCGCTGATGCTGCACCATTTCCAGCATCAGCACCTCTTTAGGTGCTTTTAAAAATTCTGTATTGAAAGTGCCGTAGGTTAGCTGCGGCCATTCAGTTAAAAAAACCACTTCGGCAAGCACTCTTTCTTGCATTAAGGCTCTGCTTTTAAGTTTTTGCTCTAGCTTTTCTAGTTGATCTAAAATTGACTGTTTTCTTTTTTCTACATCTGCGAGCACTTTATTCTTTTTAAGCACCGCTAGATATTCAGTGGCTTTTTTTAGGATAATTTTTTTATCAGAAAGCTGCGCGTGGCCATAGGTAGCACGTCCCGACACAACATTTCCTAATTCGAAAGGAATTTCTTTTTCTCCGTATAAACAAAGGATCCAATGAAGAGGTCGTGGGTAGCTAATGTCTAAATTCCCCCAGCGCATCTTTTTAGGGAAATCTAGATTTAGGATCAGTTTAGGAAGTTCTACAGAGAAAATCTGGTAGATGGAGTGGCCTTTTTCTTTGTAGGTAGCAAAAAGATATTCCTGGTCTTTAAGAGTCTGGATTTCCAGTCCTTTTACTTTGCCAGCGCGGATTTTTTCTAGAGAACTATTTTCAAAATGCACTGCTTTTAAAAATCCTTGACCTTGAGGAGTTGTATTTCCTTGCGCATCAAAGGCAGTTGCAATGGCCGGGCCGCGCCTTTTTTCCTCTTTTTCTCCTATTCCTTCATTTAAACCCCGCATAGAGATGGCAAGCCGTCGTGGAGTGCCGTAAGTAAAAATGGCATCATACCCTAAACCATGGGTCTTGAGTAATTCCTTCATCTTATTTTCTAAGCTTTGCATGCCAATAGGAACAAAAGTGGCAGGCAGCTGTTCTGATCCAATTTCCAAAATAAAATCCTGCTTTCTGTAAGGATCAAAAGATTTAGGCAGAGGTTTTAAGGGAATTTTTTTAGCTGCTTTTTTCTCTTTTTGCAATAGAGGAAAACCCAAAGATTCACGCACAGAGAGATATTCTACAGCAATAAGGCGAGCAAGGTCGCGGATACGGGCAATATAGCGTGCTCTTTCTGTTGTTGAAATGGCGCCTCTTGCATCCAGCATATTGAAGGCATGAGAAGCTTTAATCACAAAATCATAGGCGGGGATAGGGAGATGTTTGCCAATGAGCTGCTTTGCCTCTTTTTCAAAATCCTCAAAATGGGCCATCCACATCGCTGTAGAGGCTTCTGTAAAATTGTAAGCGCTCCATTCGACTTCATTGCGGTGGATAATTTGGCGGAGTGTGTATTTTTCGTTCCAATGCACATCAAACATGCTTTTGACATTTTGAACATACATGGCCAATCTCTCTAAGCCATAAGTGAGCTCTACGCAGACCGGTTTTAAGGGGAGGCTAGCCACCGTTTGGAAATAGGTAAATTGAGAAATTTCCATCCCATCAATCCAAACTTCCCATCCGAGCCCGTAAGCACCAATGGTGGGACTTTCCCAATCGTCATGGACAAAGCGCACATCATGCTGTTTTAAATCAAGCCCAATGGCCTCCAAAGACTGAAGGTAAAGCTTCTGGATATCAGGGGGAGAGGGTTTAATGATCACCTGGAATTGGTGGAAGAGCTGAATGCGGTTTGGATTTTCTCCAAACCTACCATCTTTTGGACGGCGCGATGGCTCCACATAGGCAGTTTTGTAGGGCTCTGGCCCTAAACAGCGCAAAAAAGTGGCAGGATTGAAAGTTCCGGCGCCAGTTTCTAAGTCATGCCCTTGGTGGATAAGACATCCTTTTTTTTCCCAAAAAGCGACAAGGCGATGAATAAGTTGCTGGAATGTGATCATGAAACCCCTAGTTTACCCCAATTTTTTATTTCATGCTAGTAAAGATTTCTTTTAACTCATTGATCTAATTAACTTTTTAGACTATGATGCGTTTTAAACGTAGGATGTGGATTTTGAATCTAGCGCTTTATTTAACAATTGGACGTATCTTGCTGAGCCCTGTTTTTTTAGGGCTGTATCTGTTTTACCAAGAAATGGGGATTAGTTTTGTTGTACTTCCTTTTATTCTCCTGTTTGTTGTAGTGCTGGCAGAACTTTCTGACCTTTTAGATGGCATAGCAGCGCGTCGTAAAAATGAGGTCACTGAATTAGGAAAAATTTTAGATCCAATGGCCGATAGCATTTTTAGGTTATCGTTTTTCTTTGCACTCACGCAAGGTTTTGTGAAGCTCCCCCTCTGGCTCGTTCTCTTTTTTTTCTATCGCGATTCTGTTGTCAGTATTTTACGCACTGTATGCGCACTGCGGGGAATTGCGCTTGCCGCCCGCATGAGTGGAAAAATCAAAGCAGCTGTGCAGGGAACATCAGCCATTTTGGTGCTGACACTGATGGTTCCTTATGTTTTAGGGATACTAGATTTGCAGCTTTTCCGTGATATTTCTTTCTATATTGTTCTTGCAGCGGCGCTGTACACTATCTTTTCAGGTATCGAATATATTATTGCTAACTATCAACATATTAAAACTGCCTTTCAAACCCGTAAATCGGCGGAATAAATTTGCAAATACTGTTCGGCTGGTTTTTGCCAACTAAAATCTATCTGCATGCCATTTTGCATTAAGGTTTGCCATTTTTGGGAATCATTTTGATAAATATTAAAGGCGCGATCTAATACCCAGTCCACGCCTTTAAAATCGGGGTAGTCAAAGGTAAATCCATTACGCCTATTTTCTGGGACTTGCGCTGTGTCTATATCAAAAACAGTATCGGCAAGGCCTCCTGTGCGGCGGGCAAGAGGAATCGTTCCATAACGCATAGCAACCATCTGAGTTAAACCGCAAGGTTCAAAAAGTGAAGGGATGATGATCATATCCGCGGCTGCATAAAGCAGATGAGAAAAAGGCTCGTTATATTCTAAAAAGAGCTCTGTTTGACGGCTATTTTCATACTGTTTCTTTAATGCTTGAAAACTGTGTTCAATCTCTTTCATGTGGGTTGACCCCAAAAGCAGAAATTGCCCTCCTTTTTGCAAAGTTTGACTCAGTGCATATTTAATCAGCTCAGGACCCTTCTGAGGAACAAGCCTGGAAATAGCAACAATAAGTGGCGCTTTACTCTCGTCCAACTTTAGCTGCTTTTTTAAAGCAGCTCTGTTTTCTTGCTTTGCCGAGCAGATTTTTTTAATCGGCATATCGACAGAATAGTTGGCTTTTAAAAAGGAGTCGGTTTTAGGGTTCCAAAATTGCGTATCAATGCCATTTAAAATCCCTTTCAATTTTTGCTCATTTTCAAGTAAGACAGTATGGAGACCACGACCACCTTCTTGTGTTTTGATTTCTTGTTCATAGGATAAAGAGACAGTTGTGAGTGCATCGGCATACTTAATGGCGCCTTTTAAAAGATTCAGCACTCCTGGGAAAATGGGATCATGCAGCTCTGTGAAATAGCGCTGCTGTTTAAGTCCGATTTTAGTGAGATTAAAAATCGAACAGCGGCCTTGATAATCTAGATTGTGGATGGTGAAAACAACCTTTTTTGCTTGTACATTTAGGGTCTTGTAAATCTCCTTGTAAAGAAGAGCGATAATCCCTGTAGGCCAGTCATGCAAATGGATCACATCGATCTGTTTTTTTATTTTTGCTAAATATTCAAGCGCAGCTTTGCAAAAGAAGAGAAAGCGGTCGGTATCATCTTGAAATCCGTAGATAGCCTTCCTTTCAAAATAGTGAGCAGGATGGTTTGCTTCTAAAAGAAAGATTTTTAGACCATTATATTCTGCAGACCAGATCAAGCAAGAATAGTTTTGCTGATTTTCTTCGACTTGAAAAGGATCGGATTCAATTTTTAGATTTTTTAAGTAGCTAGTATCGATCGAATCATATTTGGGGAGTAGAATTTCAACCTCATGGCCTTTGGCCTTTACAGCCAAAGCAAGAGAGCTAACAACATCGCCAAGTCCACCTGTCTTGGCAAACGGGGCCGCTTCTGAACTAATATGGAGGACACGCATATCTCATGATCCTTTTGCATAATCATATTTTTATGTTAAATTAAGTAAATGAAGGAATTCCCTACAGTTGTCTCTTTTTTTACAAAGAAAACGCCTTACGAAAAAGAGATTGCGCGATTGATTGACTCCTGCAAAACATATAACGTAGCAGTAGAAGCGGAGGGAGTGGAATCTTTTGGCTCTTGGGAGCTGAATTGTGCTTTTAAACCTTTTTTTATTCTCAAAAAATTACGTGAGCTGCAAAAACCGATTCTTTGGATCGATGCGGATGGAGCTTTTGTCAATTTCCCACGCTGGATTGATGCCTTTGATGGGGATTTTTCAGCGCGTATTCATCCCGATCTTGCCAATGGACATCCTTCAAAGGTGGTTTCATCAACTATTTTTGTCCGTCCAAATCTTCAAGGGATGCAGCTAGTGCGTCTTTGGGCGATGGAATGTCAAAAACAGCTTCTGGATGCAGATCGCTGCGAGGAGTTTTGGGACCAGATTGCGCTGCGGGATGTTCTTTTTTCCAAATTGCATCAGGCTATTATCCGTCCACTGCCTCTAGCTTATGCCAAAATTTTTGACCATCCCCACGATCTCCACGAAGTATCCAATCCCATCATCGAACATTACCAAGCCTCCCGCAAATTCAAAAATTCCGTATAGTTTTTATTTTTTAAGAGAAGAAAGAAAAGAAGGCGCCATAGACAGTCGGGGGCAAGCTTCGCGCGCCCCACTGCTGCCCTGTAGGGCTTCAATCCGCTGTGCCAAATCGATCTTCCTTCGGGTCGCCGTGCATAGC
>CAYSQP010000025.1:0-7445 GCA_964433285.1 uncultured bacterium
ACATGGGCAAGTAAAAATTTTCCAGTCACATCGCCAACAGCATAAATACCAGGGACATTTGTCTGCATCCGCTCATTGACAATCACTTCGCCTTTGTCACCTATTTTTACGCCTGCTTTTTCAAGGCCAAGGCCACTGGAGACTACTTTTCTTCCAACAGCGACAAGCGCAATATCAAAAGAAAGTGCCGGCTTATCTTTGATTTTGATCGAAATCCCACTCTCTTTTTTATCTATACCTTGTACAAAAATATTGGTTTTTACCTCGATCCCTTTTTTGGTAAAGGTTTGTGTCATAAAGTCGGCAATTTCTTTTCCTTGCAGCGACAAAATAGAGGGAAGTGCTTCCAAAATAGTGACTTTTACGCCAAATTCAGCATACATCGAAGCAAATTCACAACCGATGTAGCCTCCTCCAATGACAGCTAATGTTTTGGGCAATTCAGTTAGTTCCAAAATAGAAGTAGAATTGAAGACTTTTTTATGGTCGCAAGGAAAGGCGGGGATATCAAGGGGTTCAGAGCCCGTTGCAATGATGATATTTTCTGCGGCAATGATCTCACCCTGCTCGCCTTTAATTTTTAGTTCAGTGGGCGATTGGAATTCTGCAAGCCCATGAATGATGGTGATTTTATTAGAGAGAATAAGCCCTTCTAAATTTTTGCGGATCGAAGCGACCACCCTATCTTTGCGCTCTTTCATTTTTGCAAAATCAAAAGAGACAGGCCCTGTCTGGATGCCATATTCAGAGGCCATTTTGACTTTATGCATAATCTGTGCATTGGCAATGAGTGTCTTTGTCGGAATACATCCCACATTGAGGCAAGTGCCGCCTAAGAGTTTTTTTTCAATCAGACAGACAGAGCGCCCTGCTTGGGCACCTTTAATGGCAGCAACATAACCGCCAGTTCCAGCTCCAATGACTGCGATATCAAACTTTCTTTTAGTCATATGGATCAGTATAACAGATAGGAGAAAAAACGTAGAAAGTTTTATTCTAGTTGTGACAGGATAGAGTGTAAGAGAGGTGATCTATGAAATCGGCTGATAAACAGAAAATGTGTCCCCATTGCGAAGGAAGAATCTCTTTTGAAGCAGAGATCTGTCCCTACTGCGCTCAAGCACAAGAAACAGGAAAAGTAGATCAAACTTCGCAGACATTATTTCAAAATCAATCCCTACAAGATAGCCTAACATCGCTCTATACGCCTCCCTATGCGGGAAAAAGACCTCT
Organism: uncultured bacterium; assembly: GCA_964433285.1. Taxonomy (GTDB): domain Bacteria; phylum Chlamydiota; class Chlamydiia; order Chlamydiales; family Rhabdochlamydiaceae; genus DATIJP01. Next base: position 1,234 of record CAYSQP010000025.1, read on the forward strand.
ATTTACCCAAAATGAAAAACAATCCATCCCCACTATAAAGGAAAATGCCATGTACAAAAATGTCACTGAAGAAAAATTTCAAGATCCTTTGAAAGCGATTTCAAATTCTGCTGTGATGAGCGACACGGAGCAAAAAGAAGGCGAAAGTAGCCTCTGGCCTACTGTGTTTATGGTCGCTGCGACCAATTTTTTTATTTTGGGACTTCTGCAGCTTTTCTTTTCCGAAGAGGGGCTCTTGAGATTAGAATGGGATGGTAGTTACTGGTTTTTATATTGCCTCATCTCGCTTCCTCTTTTTTACCTAGGCATCAAAAAGATGAAGCAGCTGTAAAATGCAAAGCTAGATGGTCTTACCAGTTACAAACTTTGGACATGCTGCGCGTACTTATGAACCAAGAGTCTCGCTTTGTTCGAAAATTTCTGTTTGGGTAAAAAATAGATTTCGCACACACCCTAGTAAATGGAAAGAGGAATTACCTGAAGATTGTGCCTTCCACATTTCTGCCTTTTTACAATTAGAGGAGATTGGACGCTGTGCAGCTGTCTGTTCCATATGGAAGCAGCATTTTGATCATCCCGACCTTTGGAAAGAGCAATTTAAGATTAAAAAGATGGTGCCGCCTCCTGTGGATGCTTTTCCTATCCTTAACGAAGAGCTAGGAAAAATATTTGACATTCAAACGCTTGATATCATTTGTAGTTATGATCTGCTCAATGAGCGCTATAAAGCAGAAATAGCAAAACCAATCGGGATGGTATTTGATGCTGCTGATTGGGAAGCCTATTTTAGGCTTAAAGTGATAAATCCTATTTCCTATCCAACTGGTATGCGTCAGATCAATTTGCAACGCTGCCCCTACTGGCCAGATAAAAAAATTGGTCAGACCCATATCTGGATGCTTAGACCAGCTTATATTACGCAAGGGATCTATGATGAGAAATTATCGTTTTTTGCGCTTAATGATTTTCAACGCTATATGAATTTTCGCAATAGTGGACTTGCTCCAGGCATTTTTTTATTTAATTTTTTTATTGCTTATACAGAACCATCAGAAACAGCCTGTTGGCAGCTGATGACAAAAACGGCGATTCCTATAGATCAACAATTATCTGAAGAATATGGGCTGCCCTCTTTAATGGATGCAAGCTGCATGATGATCGGAATGATTTTGAAATTTGGCATTACTCAATTTGCATTTAAAGAAGATATCTTTTCAATTGCCGTTGCAAATGGAGGTTTTTGCAAAATAGGCGGGTTTGATGCAGGTCTACGTATTACTGAAATTACTGAAACGCATGACGAAACACAAGCCATCGCCATGCGCACCATTACACAATAGCTTCTGGATCATCCATTAAAGAAAGATCGATCAACATAGAGGCAGGTTCTTTCTTTTGTTTTTTTGGGTTTGCAAGCTTTAATTTTCTAGGCTCTGGTTCAGGCAGCACCATTTCAAACTTAAAGAGTGCATGGGCAATTTCGATTTTCATTTTTTGGCTTAAATCCGCAAAAAGATGAAATGCTTCATGTTTAAATTCAAGCAGCGGATCTTTGTTGCCAATGGAGCGCAAATTGACCTCGGTGCGCAAATGATCGATATTCAAAAGATGCTCTTGCCATAGACGATCAATGCTGCGTACTAAAAGGTTGCAAATCACTTCATAGACAATATTGCCTGGGATAATTTCCTGCGAAGATTTCACCCGGCTTTTGACCTCTTCTATGCCTTGGATTTGAAGAGCTACTTTTTTCTTAAAAGCAGCAATCACTTTTTCAGCTGTCATTTTCTCAATCTGTTCAATTGTCAGATAGTCATTATCATATTCATGTAAATCAAAACTTAAGGGAAAGTGAGTGACAAGCCAATCACAATAGCCTTTTGGGTTCCAACCGCCCTCTGTTGTGCGGCTAACAAAAAACTGCCTTGTGATAGAGCTACATAAGCCCTCTAGGATTTCTTCGACAAGTTGCAGTGGGTTTTGGGTATGAAGAACATCATTGCGGAAAGCGTAGACCTCTGCGCGCTGCTTATTCATCACATCGTCATATTCCAACGTATGTTTGCGGATTGTATAGTTACGCTGTTCAACCCTTTTTTGCGCTGTCTCAATCGATTTATTCAATACTTTAGCAGCAATCGGCTCTCCTTCAGGAGGGCGAAAACGCTGTAAAAAAGTGGTGATGCGTGGCGATGTAAAAAGCCGCATGAGCGCATCTTCAAAAGAGACATAAAATTTAGACGATCCCGGATCGCCAAGGCGAGCGCTACGACCGCGCAGCTGCCGATCAATACGACGTGATTGGTGGCGTGTTGTGCCAATCACATGAAGACCGCCATGCTCTTTCGCCCCATCTTTGAGTTTAATATCAGTTCCTCGCCCTGCCATATTAGTGGCAACAGTGATCGCCGCTTTCTTGCCTGCTTCTGCAATAATTTCAGCTTCATTGGCATGGTTTTTTGCATTCAGCACTGTGTGTTCTAATTTATTCTGCCTTAAAATCCGCGAAAGTTTTTCAGAAATTTCCACAGATTCAGTCCCAATCAAAATAGGACGTCCTTTCCCATGGACCTCTTTAATATCTTTAAGAATGGCGTTATACTTTTCCCGTTCAGTCATATAGATTTCATCGTCAGCATCTTTGCGGATACAGCCGCGATGTGTCGGGATAGCAAGCACCTCTATTTTATAAATCTCTTTAAATTCATTGGCCTCTGTCATTGCAGTTCCGGTCATACCAGCCAGTTTCTGGTACATACGGAAGTAATTTTGCAGTGTGATCGTTGCGTAAGTCTGCGTCTCCCCTTGGATTTTAACCCCTTCTTTGGCTTCGATCGCTTGGTGAAGACCATCAGAAAAACGACGACCAGGTTGAGGACGGCCCGTATTTTCATCAATGATGACGATTTTGCCCTCTTCCACAATGTAATCCACATCTTTTTCCATCAAAAGATGGGCGCGGAACATCTGCCTTAAGTTGTGCGCTTTTTCTTTACGTTTTGCATCCTCTTCACGTAAGTGCACCTTTTGCTCTAGTTTTTCTTTTTCACTGAAAGCCTCGTTTTCATCCACTTTGGCATACTCATGGCCTAAATCGATCATCGTAAAATCATTTTCACTTGTCGTTGCATCAAAGGCGCACCAGGTATGGATGCCTTTATCCGTGAGTTCATATTCATTGGCCCGCTCATCGACAATAATGCACAACTCAGAGAGCGCTTTAAGCCTTTCTTCTTTATTTGGCTCCGAATAGTAGTAAGTGTCCCACTTTTCGATTTCAGAGCGCAGGTCAGGATTTTCACGGATACGTTTTAAGATTTTATTGCGTGGTGTTCCCTTATTGACAAGCCAGAGTTTGCGATAAGCTTCCTTTTCTTCTACCTCTTCTTCTTTGGAAAGCTTCTTTTTTTCGATCACTTCTTCCAAACGCTCAAATTTCTCGAGCACTTTTCGAGCATCGGTTGCCAGACTATTGCATTCATCGCGCTGCTTGCGCACAAGTGCAGCAACAGCTGCTTTGAGTTCATCATACATCTGCCGTGACTCATTAGTCGGCCCAGAAATAATGAGCGGCGTTCGTGCTTCATCAATCAAAATCGAGTCTACTTCGTCGATAATGGCAAAAAAGTGGCCGCGCTGCACCTGATCTGTGCTGCTTTGCGCCATAGAATTGTCGCGCAAATAATCAAAACCAAATTCCGAAGCCGTGCCATACACAATATCTGCCTGATAGAGCTCTTTTCTTAACTGTTGAGGATATTGATTTGTAAGAGCGCCTACAGTCAGCCCTAGCCAGGCAAAAATCGAGCCGATCCACTCGCAGTCGCGCTGTGCTAAATAATCGTTGACAGTCACTAAGTGCACCGGTTTGCCAGAAAGAGCATTCAGATAAAGAGGCATCGAAGCAGTGAGTGTTTTCCCTTCACCCGTTTGCATCTCCGCAATGGCACCATAATGCATCGCAATGGCCCCTAAAATTTGCACATCATAAGGGACCATATCCCATTTCTGGTTATAGCCAGAAACATGGACCTCGGTTCCACACAATCGACGACAGGCATTTTTTACAACCGCATAGGCTTCAGGAAGCAGCTGATCAAGAGTCTCTCCAGCAGAGAGCCTCTGACGAAATTCCTGCGTTTTCCCTTTCAGCTGCTCATCAGAGAGCGCTTGAAAGCGCGCTTCCCAGGTATTTACCTGATTAACCAGTTTACCATACTTTTTAAGGATGCGGCCCTGAGCAGTGCCAAATATTTTTTTTAAAATTCTAAACATAGATAAACTTTCTTTAAGGGGGTTGCATTTTGCCTTGCTTTGCCCATTATACTTGAGATTGAAGTAAAAATCAAAATCCCTAAGTATAAGGTCAAAGATACTATAAGGTGCTCTGTATGAAAAGTCATCTCTTTTATATTTGCTCTGCCCTTCTTTTCTCAAATATTTGCTTTACATCCGTGCCGCAAGAGCAGACCTTGGCCAACCCGGCAGCAGCCGATGAATTGACAATATTAGAGGGGCTAATTAAGAGGACCCAGAAGCAGCTTGAGTCTCAGACCAAACTAAAAGAGCTGATGATCCAGTTCAAAGTGCAAAAGAAGATGTTTACGCAAGGCAATCAATCTAAGCAGCATGCATTTGAGATGGTGAAAACGGCTAGTAAAATACTAGATATCCTTGCAGATGAGCAGCTGAAGCATCTATTTTCCACCGACTATTTAGAGGAGCTTGCGCTATTTAGCTCTATTGCAAATAAAGCCAAGCCTGGCCGCTCCTAATCGATTATTAAAAATATTGTTACCACATTTATTCTACATTTTCTGTTGTTTTTAAATAATATATTTAATTATAATTAAATGTAAATTAATATTTTTTTACTTAATTTAATAAGGCATTAAAATGACAATACAAACTAATTTACTATCCTTACCACAAGATATCAGACACAATATCTTTACTTTTGTTCCTAAGTGGCAACTGCAGATAGGACAACTATCAAAAGCAGCTCATGCGATCAGCGAAGTAGAAGAGATGCAGCCACTTGCTTCTGAATACTCTAACAATCCAGCCATTAGGCCTCTTATTGATAGAATCACATTTGATCGTCGACCGCCTACAGCGACTCAATTTGTTAACAAAGTATATGAAGAAGTCATTAGAAATGCTACAGCTGAGGTGCACAAAGATAGAGACATCTATGGAAGGACTAGGGCTTTTCCAGGTACTCGTGAGATTTTACAGCAAACACTTTTAGAACATCGTTTAATAATACATCCAAGTCGTCTTCAGGAGATTGTAAAATGGGCAGAAAGACAAAAAAGGGCAATGGATTCTGCGCACTTATTTAGAGTAATTGTAGAACTGCTTAAACGTGCAGGGCTTTCTGCAGCGGCAAGATATTTATATGAAGAATTAGATAGACAAGACCTAACTTTAATCGAGCGAGAACGTGAAATCCTTTCATGGATGAATAATCATGCTCAGGATTTGGAAACAATCCAGGAATTGAATTTATTTAATCTAAATTTTACTAATCTTCCTGAAGAAATAGGTCTTTTAACGGGATTGGAACATTTTAACTTATTTGGCAATCAACTAACAAGGCTGCCAGCAGGGTTTTGTAAATTAACAGCACTTAAAAGTCTTAACTTGGAAGGTAATAAATTAATAGAACTACCAGCAGAGTTTTGTAGATTGAGAGCATTAAAAGAACTTTTTCTGAGTAAGAATCAATTGACGGAACTTCCAGTAGGGTTTGGAAGTCTAATAAAACTAGACGCCCTTAATTTAGATTACAATCAATTGACGGAACTGCCAGTAGGATTTGGATGTCTAAAGGAGCTAGCCCATCTTAATCTTAGAAATAATAAACTAAGAAAATTAACAGAAGAATTTTGTGGGCTAAAAAAACTAAAATGGCTGTTTTTAGAGAATAATCAATTGGTAAAATTACCGGCAGGATTTGGAAATTTAATAGAACTTGACTGGGTAGATTTATGCGACAATCAGCTAACGGAATTACCAGCAGGATTTGAACGTTTAAGTAAACTTAGAGTTGTTTTTCTAGATAATAATCATCTGCAGGAAAGGCCAAAAATAAATGCATTTACCAGAATTAGTCTGGATGGCAATCCATTAATTCAAAAAAAGCCAAAAGAGCCTGAAGAAGTAAATGCTGATGATTTAATTTAAATAAAAATATGACAACAAAAACT
>CAYSQP010000026.1:0-7277 GCA_964433285.1 uncultured bacterium
ATTAGCAAAGAGTATGTGCTTGAGCAAATCTTGCAACTTCCAGAAAAAAGCAAACTCTACATCCTTGCACCCATTGCCATCCAAGAAGAGTTTGAAGATCTCAAAAAAAGGCTGCTAAAAGAAGGTTTTCTGCGCATTAGACTGAGTGGCACTTACTATGAGTTAGAAGAGGAAATCCCCTTTGATAAACGCAAAAAAAATGAACTTTTCATTGTTGTTGATCGACTCACCGTTTCTGCAAGCAGCAAAAAGCGGATTTATGATGCCCTAGATCTTGCTGCCACTTTATCGAAAGGAAAAATGGTGATTTCTGATGGAGAAAAAGAGAGATTTTTTAATCTCTCCTTTGCAGTTCCTAGCACAGGAAAATCCTATCCTCCTATCACTCCCCACAGCTTCTCATTTAATACCGATTCTGGGATGTGCTTAAGCTGTCTTGGTCTTGGGTTCCAATACGGGGCTAATTTGAAAAAACATCGTTCACTTATGAAATTGACCCCCTATGAGCTCATCGTTGGCCTTTGGAAAGAAAATGCCAGCTCCTTTGCACTGGATTGTTTTGAAGCTTTTTTAAAAGTAAAAAAAATCCCCCTGCATCTTCCCCTATCTGAACTCTCCGAACAACAATTAGAATCTCTTTTACAAGGCTCTAAAGATGAGCTATCAAAAAAAGGAGTGCTATTTCGTTTTACTGGCCTTAACCAAGCGTTTGAAAAACTCATTAAATCCTCTTTGGGGTCTCAGGAAGAGCTCAGCTTTTTATTTGATAAGCATCCATGCCCTGCCTGCCATGGCAGCCGGCTTAATCCATTGGCACGCCATGTCCGCATTGGCACACTATCCATTGCCGATCTCTGCCATCTGCCTATTGATCAAGCCCACGCTTTTATAAGCTCCTTAAAGCTTAAAAAAATGGATCATCATTTTTTAGATGATACTTTGGCTCATGTCAAAAGCAAGCTGCAATTTTTAATGGCCATTGGTCTAGATTATCTCTCTTTAGACCGCAGCGCTCCTTCCTTAAGCGGAGGTGAAATGCAGCGCATTCGGCTTGCTAGACAGCTTGGCAGTGGCCTAACTGGCTGTCTCTACGTATTAGATGAACCTACGATTGGATTGCACCCGCATAATAACCACCTTTTAAACCAGTCCTTAAAACAGCTTAAAGATTTAGGCAATACACTCCTTCTTGTAGAACATGATCCTCTGACCATTGAAATGGCCGATTACATTTTAGATTTTGGTCCCAAGGCAGGCAAAGCCGGGGGAAAAATAATGGCAAGAGGCACATTAGAGCAGATAAAAAAAGATCCAGAGTCTCTGACAGGGGCTTACTTAAGCGGCAGAAAAAAAATTCCCATCCCAACTAAAAGACGCACCTCCGATAAAAAAATCAGAATCACAAATGGTGCTATCCACAATTTAAAACATATCACCACCACATTTCCGATAGGCACATTAAGTTGCATCACTGGAGTTTCAGGATCGGGAAAATCCAGTTTAATGAATGATCTTTTAAGCCCTGCTGCCCATCTTGCGCTCTCTACAAAGACAGCCCCCGCCTCCATTGAATTTGCAGGAGCAACGATTGCCGGACTTGACCATTTTGATAAGTTACTTGTGTTAGATCAGAACCCTATTGGCCATACCATCCGTTCTGATGTGAGCACTTATTCAGAACTACTCCCCCCTTTACGCACCTTCTTTGCACAACTCCCCGAAGCCAAGGCCTTGGGTTTGGAGCCCAAACATTTTAGTTTTAACCATCGCAAAGGCATGTGTAAAAGCTGTTTTGGACTGGGATTTCGCACCATTCCCATGCAATTTTTGCCTCCTGTTAAAGTCACGTGCGAATCATGCCATGGCTACCGGTTAAATCCAGTGAGTCTGCAAGTCAAATATAAAGGCAGCCATCTGGGACAAATTTTGCAAATGACCGTTGTAGAAGCCAAAGAGTGGCTCTCTTTCCATCCTAAGATCGTCCGCATCTTAGATACCTTAATTGCCGTTGGCCTTGATTATCTGCAGCTTTCGCAAGAGATCGTTACTCTTTCAGGAGGAGAAGCGCAAAGACTTCGCCTAAGTCGCGAGCTTTCGAAGCGCTCTAGTGGAAAAACCCTTTATCTTTTAGATGAGCCCACCATCGGACTCCATAGCGAAGATATCTTAAAATTACTGGCTATTTTCCATGCGCTTGTGGATAAGGGCAATACCATTATCTTAATCGAACATAATTTGGATATTATTGCTAATTGTGATTACATTCTTGATCTTGGTCCCGACGCAGGCGCCAAAGGCGGTCAAATAGTGACCTATGGGACCCCTGAAGAAGTCGCAGAGCATCCTACTTCCTATACGGCCAAGTATTTGAAGTCTTATTTATTAACATAAACGCCCAATGATGTCATCTGGGTGTTTGTGTTAAGTTATAAAAATAATTGCTTTTATTGATGGGAATTGGGAATTTTAATCTTAAAGAGAGGTAAAAATGACAAAGCCACTGGCATCCAAAAACCGGGCAAACTTCTTTTCATTTATTGTCTTTCTCATTGCGATGGCTATTATCACCTACTTTAGACAATTTTGGCCTGGCATCATGCTAGCAGTCGGCCTCCCACTTGCGCTCAGGCAGCACCTTTTAGGCCGCCAGTATGACATGTGGATCACCCTATTTGTCTTTATCGGGGTATTTGTCACAGTCCAATTTGATATCTCCTGGCAAATCTTCCTTCCTGTTCTTTTTACCCTAGGCGGCATCTATATTTTCTTTAGGGAATATATAGAAAGTAAAACCTCTTCTGAGGACGAAGAAGAAGAAAGCTTAAATGAAGAAATCGAAGAAGAAATAAGCGAAAAGAAAAAGAGAAAATAATCTAATCTTTCATAGAAATACGCAATTTCTTACAAACTTCCTTTCCGAAAGTTGTCTGACGCACAAGTTCGTTCATGAGTTTTTCATGCCGCATAATGTTATGCTGGAATCTTTCATACATAAAATAGGAAGAAAGCCCAATAAAAGTACAACTTATAGGGTAAGCATTACTCATAAAGCCTAAAAAAGCAGCTGCCATTGTCAATTGGCTGCGCTTTTGTCCTTCCTGTAAAAAAACTGCCCTTAGTCTAATATACTCAATCAGCTGAAGGATGCGTGGATTCTGTTTAATAGCACCAGTTTTTATTTCTTTGGCAATCAGTGAATCTATTTTGGATCCTTGTTTGATAGCACTATTTGCTTCTGCAGTGATCAGTTCTCTAATTTTGGCATCAATTTTTCCACAACTTCTAATTTCTAAAACGGTACCAATGATAGGCAGGTAATGAAAGGGTGTAATGACAGGGTCATCAGTTGTAGTCACTACTGAGGCTACTCTTGTTGCCATACTGCTATTTTCCTTCTGCTTTGGCTAAATAATCTTGAACAAGACTTTTAATTTTTTCTTCTGTTTCACTTTTTGGCGCCACTTTTCCAGAGGCCAGCTCTTTTAAATAGGCAAATTCACTGCGCGCTTCATAGGAGTTAGCAAAAGCTGCTTTGGCATCTTGGACAAGGGCTTTCCATTTAGGATCTTCAAATTTAGATGCCGCCTCTTCCATTTTCTTAAACTTATCTAAGACAAGCACAATCTTTTTCTTAGAGTCTAAAACAGCATTTTTATCTTTGCGGACAAGAGCGAGCTTCAGAAGGTTCATTTTTAGATCATATTCAGTCTGAATCGATGCTAATTTGCTCTCAGGAAGATCTTTGTTTGGCATCTGATTCTTTAAAGAGTTCATGAATTTAACAGCTTCGACCTGTTGATCAGTGAGCGATAAGCCAGCAATGGCATGAATCTTTTTGCACACTTCAGCATCGGTTTGGGCACTGCAAATCTCTTTAATGCGAAAATCTTGAAAAAGATCGGCTTCATTGACTGCATTCCACTTTTTCATCTGCGAAAAAACAGTCCCAAGCATGCCCGCCTTCCCCGCTTTGCGATATTCATCATCCAAAGACTTTAAAAACCGATCATACTCGCCAGCCTGGTAACTCTTTTCTACAGACTTTAAATAGCTGTTATCATCGGCATGCAGAAAGAATCCGCAAAGAGGAAGCACACTTAAGAATATAAAAAAGACTTTAAGGAGTTGCTTTTTCATCATGTTATTTTTAAGCCGGGGCGCATTATAGCCCTTACTTGAAATAAAAACTAATCTAAAAATTCTATATTGCTGGCCGCGTTACATATCGCATTTCGTTCTTAATTCCAGCGATTTCTGTTTCTATTTTTCGGATCACCCTTATACACCCGAATATAGCTACTGCATCACAAGCAATACCAAAAACAGTAAAAGAGGAAAAGTTCCGGGTAAATACTCTATGTGCAATATCTACTATAGCCCATGCAATTAGAAAAACAGCCTGCATCTGAACTGCGCGCAGACATTGAATCTGCAAATTTTGCAGTTGACGTTTTTTCGGAGCTGAAAGTGTACGGTCTGAAATTAATTGTTCGATTTTATCGATCGTATTGTCTGCGGTAAAAACCCCAACAATAGGAACATACATAAAATAGGAAAATTTAGGATCTTGGTTATTTGCAGGGACTTGAAACATAATTAAACTCCATTTTTTAAAATTAAGCTTAAATTATAACTAGTTATTGAAAATAATTCAATTATTATAAATAATTTAATTGCCCGACAATTTCAGGATGTGCCCAATCTTCAATAATAGAACAATTTTCATATTTAATTTTAATATCTAAGAAAACCCTATAGGCATTATATACCAGAAGGGAAAATGGTATTAGAGAATAGGGAGGTTTTTTTTCCAAAACCGTAGCTATCCCCCATGTGAAAAGAGCACGCATCCCCCCGGCTTGTATGCAATCCACTTTTAATTGACGCAACTCAACTGTATCGTGTTGATCCCCTGTTTTATCAAGAATATTTTTGATCAGTCGATCGATTTTTTTAACCAGTGGCTTTTCTACAAAATGGCCAACAATAGGAACATACATCCAGTAAGAAAATTGAATTTTTTGGTTAGATAGTGCTGTCATAATCCAAATGCATTGCCTTCCGTACTTCGCGCAAGGTTTGGGCTGCCACTTTTTCTGCCCTTTCAGTGCCCTTCCAAACGATCTGCATCACTTCCTTTAAATCCTTTGCATACTCCTCCCGCCTTTTTCGAATGGGTTCTAGAAAGGCTTGCAGCACATCATTTAAATGTTTTTTGACCACTGAATCGCCAAGGCCGCCTCTTTGGTAATGGGCTTTTATCTCCTCAACTTTTACTTTATCAGGATCAAATACATCAAGGTAGGTAAAGACAGGGTTTCCCTCGACTTTGCCCGGATCTTCAACCCGTACATGACCAGGGTCGGTATACATTCCTTTCACCTTTTTAGCGATTGTATCTGCAGAATCTGAAAGATAGATGCAGTTGCCGAGTGTTTTGCCCATTTTAGGTTTGCCATCAGTCCCAGGAAGGCGCGCTATTTTTGGAACGACAGCCTCAGGTCTTACAAGCACATCGCATTTGTAGGTCTGATTAAAATGGCGCACAATTTCATGGGTTTGCTCAATCATTGGCAGCTGGTCTTCCCCAACAGGCACAAGATTGGCTTTAAAGGCGGTGATATCAGCTGCCTGACTCACGGGGTAGATCATAAAACCAGCAGGGACACTCTCTTCAAGCCCTTTGTCCTTGATCTCCTGCTTGACTGTGGGATTATGTTTAAGGCGGTTCCAGGTCACTAAATTGAGGTAATACATGGTGAGTTCAGGAAGCTGGGGAATCAGCGACTGGATAAAAATGGTGGTTTTATGCGGATCGATGCCAACGGCCAAATAGTCGAGGGCAACCTGCAGCACATTTTCGCGTACCTTTTGCGGCTCTTTGGCATGGTCTGTTAAAGCTTGAGCATCAGCAATCATCACATATTGGATACAGCTTTCTTGCAGCTCTACGCGTGCTTTTAGCGAGCCTACGTAATGGCCAAGATGGAGGGGCCCTGTAGGTCTATCCCCTGTCAAGATGATCTTTTTCATGCCTGACATATTAATCTCAAATATATTTAAGTTGAAGATTATAGATGCAACCACAGAGGCACAGAGTTAAGAGAGAGCTTATTTTTCCTTAAAATCGAGCCCAAACCCGATTTTAAACAATTATGCAACAAAGCCATTCTCCGATCGAAAAAAATCCTCCCTCTTAACTCTGTGTCTCTAAAGCCTCTGTGGTTATCCCCAAATAAAGAAAAATTGAAATAAAATCCCTTAAGTGTCTAAATATCGCCTAATGTATATCGGAAACTACCAGATTCTTCGTAGTCTAGGCACAGGTGGGATGGGAGAAGTGCTGCTTGCCCATGACCCTATCTGCGGCAGAGATGTTGCTTTAAAAAAAATCCGCACCGACTGGGTCCAAAATAAAACAATGCAAGAGCGCTTCTTGCGCGAAGCAAAAATCGCCTCGCAACTCACCCACCCATCCATCATCGCCATCTATGCCATCCACCAAGAAAAAGAGATCACCTTTTACACAATGCCCTACATTGAAGGGGAAACATTAAAATCTATCCTGCGCGCGACCCGTTTAGAAGAAAAAAAGGGCGAAATTACCCATCCTATCGGCTCTTCTATTCCAGCACTCATCCGCATTTTTTTAAATGTGTGTAGCGCTATTGCCTATACTCATTCCAAAGGGATTTTACACCGCGATTTAAAACCGGAAAATATTATTGTGGGCAAATATGGCGAAGTCATCATTGTGGACTGGGGTCTTGCCGACTACATTGACAATCCTGAAATTAAAACATCTTCTGAAAAGCCATCGATTCCGGGCACTCTGGCCTATATGGCGCCCGAGCGCGCTTTTGGCAAGAGCTCCTCTGTCCATTCCGATATCTACTCTTTAGGCGTGATTCTCTATCAGCTGCTCACTTTGCAACTTCCTTTTCATCGGAGCAGTTTGAAGGAGTTTCGTACCTATTTTAAGCATGAAAAGCTCCTCGACCCAGAGGAGATTGCACCCGACCGCGATATTTCTCCGCAGCTGTCAACGATTGTCAAACGGTGCTTAGATCCTGATCTTTCCAAACGGATCCAAACGATGCAAGAGCTGATTTCTGATCTAGAAAAATATATCGAGGGGCTTCCTGAATGGATCTTGTCTGCTAATCTGCACATTGAAAATAAAGCTGATTGGGAATTCCAAGAAAATATTCTGCTGGCCAAACATATGGCCATTACAAGGCAACCTGACCAGATGGAATGGGTCAGTTTTATGGTCT
>CAYSQP010000027.1:0-7240 GCA_964433285.1 uncultured bacterium
GTTCCCGCAAGCTACTGTTCTCTTCCCGCCTTTTGTAGCTGATCCGCGGCAAGTCGATTATTCGGTTGCTTATCGCTATAAAGATAGAGTGATTGGCAATCAGGTGGCAGCTGTCTCTATCGGTGATGAGTTTCCGATTTATCGCTGGCGCGGCGTCTTTCCTGTAAGAGGGGATTTGCAAATTGGTATTGAAGCATGCATTTGGGCAGTGTTTAATTTCTCCGATGTGCCCCACCATAATGGCCAGGTCTCAGAACTTGTCAATACAGACTACTATTTGGGTATACCGCTTGATTATGCTTTTGATCGCTGGTCATTTCGCTTAAGGATTTATCATATCTCAAGCCACTTAGGAGATGAGTTCTTAGTTGATCATCCTGACTTTCTTGCAAAACGGAAAAATCCTAGCTTTGAAGCGATTGACTTTTTTACAAGCTATCAAATTTCAAGATATCTGCGTCTTTATTGGGGACCAGGTGTAATTCTCCATAGTGATCAAACTTTCCCTATGAGAACATTTTACGTAGAATATGGCGCTGAATGCCGGTTCTTGGAAAGAAAGATTGAATACCATCGTCTCTATGGAACTCCTTTTGTGGCCGTCCATATTGAAAACTGGCAGGTACGTGACTGGAATTTTGACTTTTCTTTTCGAATCGGCTACGAATTTAGCAGGCTAGCTGGCGTCGGCCGCAAAATGCGTATCTATGCCGATTACCACCACGGCTATTCTTATGAAGGCCAGTTCTTCAAGAGAAAGACCGACTATGGTGAAGTCGGCCTTTCATGGGGTTTCTAGTTAATATCTAACGATATTATTTTTGTTTTAATATATAATCGTGAGTTTTTTTGGAGAATCTTATGAAGATCTTTTGTATCTGTGTTATCTCTTTTTTATGCACTTTTAATCTCTCTGCTGATGCTCCTAAGAAGAAGACTGTCTGTCTCAATATGATTGTAAAGGACGAGAGCAAGGTGATTAAAAGATGTTTAGGCTCATTGAAAGATTTGATCGATTATTGGGTGATTTTTGATACGGGATCCACTGATGGCACGCAAAAAATCATTAAAAAATATCTGAAAGATATTCCGGGTGAGCTGCACCAGAGTAGTTGGGTTGATTTTGCTCATAATCGCAATGAGGCGCTTTTTGCTGCCAAAGGGAAAGCCGATTATCTATTGCTAATCGATGCAGACGAGATTTGGGAATATCAGCAGGGTTTTGTGATGCCGCAGCTTGACAAAGACTATTACCATGTGGTGGTGCGTCAGCTGGGGGCTGCCGATGTGAAACGGATTGGGCTGATCAATAACCACCTAGATTGGAAATGGAAGGGGATATTGCATGAGGTTTTAGAGTGCCCGCAAGCGCATCACTTTGGCCTATTGAAAGGGGTTAGAAATATCTGTAATTCTTCTGTCAGCGAACTTTCTATCACACCAGAAAAATATGTTAAGCGTGCTCAATTGCTAGAAGAAGCTTTGAAAAAAGAACCGACCAATAGCCGCTATGCTTTTTATATGGCCCAAAGTTACTTGAATGGCAATCAATATGAAGAAGCGATCAAAGGATTTGAAAGGCGGCTTGGCATGGAAAGTAGTGATATTCAAGAGACTTATTTGGCCATGTACAATAAAGGAACGGCCCATGATAAACTCAGTGATTATGAGGCGGCATTGCGCTCTTATTTTAAAGCTTATGAGATGCGGCCCATAAGAGCAGAGCCTCTTTTTCGCTCTGCCATCATTTACCGTAAACAGGGCAACTACCTGCTCGGCTATCTTCTATCTAAGTATGCGCTTGCCATTCCTTATCCTGCTGAAGATTTGTGCGTAGAGTATATGACTTATGACCATCAATTGCTGATTGAATTTGCTAATTGTACATTGCTTTCAGGAAGGTTTCAGGAAGGATTGCAGGCCTGTCAAAAGCTTCTTGCCAATCCAAATCTGCCTGCCGATATTAAACCACGTGTGATAGCTAATGCGGAAATGGCAACGAAAAATCTCTACGGAGTGGAGCAAAAGCCTTCTTTGTAGATCGGGCCATTTTTGCCGATGCGGAGCGTGCCGTTAAAAAACTGGTGATAGACTTTTAGGCCTTGGCTTGCTGTTTGGACTGCATAGAAGCAGTTACTGACCCATTCAGAACCTGAAATGGTACCGCTTGCAAGATTGACTTGGAAGCGGGAGCTAATTTTTTTCCGCCAATAATCGCTCGATCCAAAAAGCAGCACTGGCGTTGGAGGTGAAGTGCCTACTTTGCGGCGCACCTCTTCAAGCGTATATTCAAAATCGGTTCCAATGCCGCCAGCAAGAAAAATAGGGAAATCTAAATTGAATTCGGCTTGGCGCTCCACAAGCCGGTCTAATCGGTAGGTCATTTTGGCATCGATGTAAGGATTCTGTTTCTGTTCATTGACAACGCCGCCTGCGCGGCTTCTAAAATCGATCACATTGGCACAGGAGAGCACTTTGACTGCACGAGCCACCCGGTTGCCTACCTCCATCACTCCAGGGCCGCCGCCTGTAATCAGTGCAATCGGGGTATCTTTATTGAAAAGAGGATGTTGCGATTCTTCACGCATTTTTTTTAGCCCTTCCATCAGCTGTGTGAGCTCTTTTTCAAAGTTGCCTTCGATTAAATTGGATCCGTAAATACCAAAAGAGGTTGATTTAAGGAATTCATTGATTTGGGGAAGGGGAACAAAAAGGCCAGCATCCTTATCCGGTTTAGGGACAAATTGAAGAACTTTGCCTGATGTTTTATCCACCCAGAAGACGGGGATAGCAAATTTGGCAAGATCAAGCAAAAAAGAGCGGTCTTCATGCGAAAAGAAATCTCCATAGGATTGCGAAGGATACTGGAAATAGAGCCGTTTGAGTTTGGATTGGACAAAATCGCTCAGCATCATTTTTTTCATTACTGGTGATGGGAAATGTTTGGTAAGTAATACTCCTTCGCTTGTGATCACATCATTTTCTATGGCTTTTAAAAAGGGATAGCAAGGCTGCTGTTCGATGTAGCGCTGCACCATCTGTGCTTGGCGGCTAGGATGGTGAATAAGTCCTGGATATTCGCTTGTAAAGACTTCGCGTGCAATCCAATCTTTGGAATGGATATTAAGAAGCTGCTCGCCTTTGACAACAAAAGCAGCGGCACGCAAGTTGCGCTCTTTGGGCGCTGTGTCAAAAGCATGGAAAATGGTGCTTGGATCTTCAAGCGCTGTTTGGAGTTGATTGCGGTCAGAAAAAAATAGGTATTCACGGTGCGGCTCTAAAGTGTAAAATTCGACAGGGATAGCGTGCAGTTCTTGCTTGGATGAACCAAAAAGTTCATACACATCGCCAGAAGCTTTTGTTGCTGGCTCAAGCACGCAGGCAGTTGTATGATGAACGCCTTGGGGAAGTAACTCATCGACCACTTTTCCAAAGACAGTGCGTACATGTAAAGGGAGTGTTCTCACAAGGAGCAGCTCATTTTTAAATACTTTTTTTTCTGCTTCAGGATGCCAAACCTGGTGGAGGCGCAAAAGCTGCCGTGTTTTAAGTTCAGGGAATCGGAGTGCCTTGGCAAGGGTAGGAAGAAAGCCTTGAATCGATTTATCATATTCTAATGCGCCTTCTTGCAATGTTAAGTAAGCCACTGTATGGCCATCAACTTTTTCCAAAATAAGATCTTTGTTTCCTTCTAGCCCACCTAAAGAAAGAAGAGGTAGTCCCTTGCGATCAGTTCTTCCAAACATGCGGAAGAGATATTCTGGATCGCGCACCTTTCTGCGCGGGTCGGCAGCAAAGAGTTTACCAATATAGTCGCCTTCGCAAAGTAGCTGGAGCATGAGGCTGCCTAATTTTCCGATGCTATTTAAAGCAACGCGCACCTGGGCGCTATTAATCTTGGCGTCAAAGTAATATTCTTGGCCAATGCCATTAATGCCCAGTTGGGCCAGTGTGCTTTTAATATTAAAAAACACGTCAGCTGGATCGATTTTATAACCCACAAAAACAGGAGAAATATTTTGAATTGTAACAATGGCCTCTGCTGTTGTGTCAGAAAGTGGGGTTAGCTTTGAAATAAAGCCATCAGGAGTGATCAGATCATAAAGATCTGGATGGAGGTAGCTTTCCATAAAAGTCAAGTTACAAAATTGTAACGGTTATGCACAATTAAAATGTCTTTTTGTGTATCCTGTTAGTAGCAAAAAAATGATTCCTAGAAGCTTTGGCACACATGATGGGACCTTCCATGCCGATGAAGTGACGGCATGTGCGCTTCTCCTTGTCTTTAACCTGATCGACCGATCTAAAATTTTTCGTACACGTGACCCTGAGAAGTTATCCCAATGTGAATATGTGTGTGATGTTGGGGGGCTGTACGATCCGAAAAGGAAGCGCTTTGATCATCATCAGATAGAGTATCAGGGAGAATTAAGCAGTGCTGGGATGCTATGGCTAGAGCTATTGCGGCAAGGGATTATTGATGAGCCCACTTACGACTATGTGAATCGCGCTATGATGATGGGGATTGATGCCCATGACAATGGACGGGCCATCACACAAGAGGGAGTAGCCACTTTTTCCCATATTATCGCCAATTTTGTCCCTTCTAGTTATGAAGTCTCTCTAGAGGTTATGATGGCAGCTTTTATGGAAGCTGTCGATTTTGTGGCTCATCACTTGCAGCGGCTTTTAGAGCGCTACCGTGCGATTAAAAAATGTGCTGAGAAAGTGGCAGAAGCCATGGCGCCGCAGAAAAAATATCTGCTTTTTGATGAAGCAATGCCTTGGCAGGAGAACTTTTTTGAACTGGGTGGCAAAGACCATCCTGCGCTATTTGTGGTTATGCCTTCGCAAAATCAGTGGAAATTGCGCGGCATTCCTCCTGATCTTGAGCATCGGATGCAGGTGCGCCTTCCACTGCCTGAAGAATGGGCCGGTTTAAGAGATGAAAAACTGCAAGAAGTATGCGGGATCAAAGGAGCTGTCTTTTGCCACAAGGGGCGATTTATTTCTGTCTGGAAAACAAAAGAGGACGTATTTAAAGCGTTAGAGAAGATTTTATGACAACTGTTTTTGGGAAAATTATCCGCGGCGAGCTTCCTTGTGAAAAGGTGTATGAGGACGAAAAGATCATTGCCATCAAAGATATCCATCCTGTGGCTCCGATCCATTTTTTGATTATGCCCAAAAAAGAGATCGCTAATTTGCAGGCACTAGAACCTGAGGACTACTACCTGCTAGGAGAGATTGTGCGCGTTGCACAAAAACTAGCAGAAGAGTATGAGATCATAGAAGGGTATCGGCTGCTGACTAATAATGGCCCAGAATCTGGACAGACGGTGTTTCATCTCCATTTTCATCTCATTGGCGGCAGACGGCTTGGCCGTTTAGCATGAACCTATCCTAATAAAATGAAAAAAATCATCTGTTTTACACTTATTTGTAATTTTTTGTTTGCTAGCAGCGAAGAGGCGGCTGCAAAACGGGTCCATACCCATCTTCTGATTAATGATCCTTTATCAGCTTTAGAAGATGCGCGAAAATTACTGCCGCTTTTCCCGACATCTAAATTGTTGCAGCTTGCTTTTATGCGCGCGCTCTGTGAAAAAGGCGATGAGATAGAAGCTTTGAAAACATGGAAAGTGCTTTTAGAACAGTATCCTGAACTTTTAAATGACCGCAACTGTCTTGAAATGCTAGCGTGGGGAGTTCTTTCAAAGGCAGAAGCCTCTAATCAACTTGTCATTCGGCTTAATTCTTTAATTGGCGCTGCCATGACGCGCGATGCTAAAGCCATCCCGCTGATTTTGGACCAGATCCGTGGAACCAATGCGCTTTTGCGCACAGTAGCGGTTCAGATTGCCTCAGAACTAGGCGATATGCCGCTTCAAAATGAGATCAGTAGGCTCTTAAAAGAAGAAAAAATCTGGTATGCCCGCTTGGAGGTCATCAAAGCGATCGGCAAGCTGCGCCTTACTAAACATCGTCAAGATCTGATTGAGATTATTGGAAAATCTAAAACGCTTGTTGAAGAAAAGGCAGCGGCCACTGTAGCTCTTTTAAGCATGTATGAAAGCATCGAAGATAAGGAGTTTAAAAGTCTTATTAAAAGTAACCGCGCTGGTTTGCGTGAGCTGGCGTGCGAAATTGTGGCCCATTTAGATCTTTACGATAAAGCAGCTGAAATAGTTCCCCTTTTGAAAGATGCCCATCCTGTTGTTAGGATTGGGGCGCTTAACACTTTAAATGTTCTTGGGCTCAAAGAGATTAACGGAAAATCGCTTTTAGAGCTGATAAAGCCGCTGCTACAAGACCCTTCTGCAGAAGTTGCCATTACAGCAGCTGCCATTGCCCGTATTCATGGAGAAAAAGCAGTTGAACAGAAATTTTTAGATTGGATTTTACATTCTGAGGCAAAAATAAAGCGCTTAGCATCAAGCGCGCTTGCTGCCTGTGGAAAAGAGGGGGTTAAACTTTCTAAAAAGATGTTAAAGAAGACAGAAGATCCTTATGTGAAAGTCAATCTTGCACTAGGACTTATTGGTCAGCGAAAATCTCTACAACTTGCAACCGATGCGCTCTACCATGTGCTGACAGATGAAAAACCAGTTCTTTGGATGTGGGATAAAGCAAGCAATCCCCTTTTTCGCTCTTTGGCGCCCAGTGAAGTGCGCCATGTTGAACAGATCCCTAATTATCCGCTTGTTGTCGATCAGATGACACGGCTTGAGTTATTATCTGTGCTTACGATTTTGCACCATCCCAAAGCTTTGGACGCCGTCAAAGGTTTTTTGCAGAATCAAGCATGGGGGGCAAGCGGCGCTGCAGCCATGACGCTGTTGCAAGAAGGAGATGAAGAGGCGATGGAGCTTGTGAGCAAGTTGCTAGAGGATCCAGATAGTAAATTGCGCATCCAGGCGGCACTCATTTTAGCGCTGTTTGGTGGTGATAAAGCGGCAGTAAAAGTGCTTAAAGAAGCTTACTTAACAGCACCAAGAGAATTAAAAGTGCATATTTTAGAAGCGCTCGGGAAAATTGGCGATCCTGAATGCATCCCTTTTTTACTGGATATTTTAAGCGAGCCATTTCAAGTGCTGAGGGTGGTCGCAGCATCAGCAATTATCCAATTTTTATACCACAAACAAACAAAAGAACGGAAGGGCGTAGTAGTAGGAAAGTATGTCCAAGCTTGTGTTAAACATCTCGGGTGACTAGACAATTTATTAAAAAAAAATATATA
>CAYSQP010000028.1:0-7066 GCA_964433285.1 uncultured bacterium
CCCCTAGGCGGGCTTTGTAGCCAAGAAGGACGCTAATGCCGCCAAGTAAGGCAATAAAGCCAGATAGAGGAACTAAGAAACCGGCCATAGGTACGCCCAAGGAAGTGGCGATATCAATGGTTTGGCTTGAAAAATGGCCAATGGCTGATGTGATAAAAAGAGCGCTGTATAGAACTCTTCCTAATAAGACAATAAAATGCATTGGACCCTCTCTTTTAATAAAAATAAGGTGTGCTCTTTCTTTAACACACCTTAAATCACCCGATTGTTACTTAGGGCAGCATGGTTTTGGTTTTGGGCAGCATTTTGGGCATTCTTGCTTAGGTGGGCAACATTTTTTCTCTGGACAGCATTTTTTCTCTGGGCATTGTTTTGGGCAGTCGCACTTATTAGGGCAGCGTGGGCATTTTGGGCAACAGTCCTTAGGTGGGCACTCTTGCTTTGGGCAGCAAGGCTTTGAAGGACAACAGTCAGCCACTTCGTTGGCTGAAAGTGTTGCCATGCTACCAAGTAGTAATAAGGCACTTGAAATGAGTACTCTTAATGTTAGCTTCATTGGAACTTCCTCCTGGACGTAGGTTAACGTTAACTTCAAAATATGCAACTTCTATTTATTTCTTCAAGTCTTTTTCAAAAAAACAGCATTGACCTTTTCAATTTTCTCCATTAAACTGCCTTGGTTTTCGATGGAGGAAAGTATGAAAAAAGTAGGGTTTGCAGTTTTGTCTGTTTTTTTGCCTTTTGTGAATATGATGGCCGAGTCATGGTTCACTGAGACCCTGTTTGACAATTGGCGTCAAACGATCAAGGTTGATCGAGTTCTCTATCAGAAGAAAACTGACTATCAAGATTTAATGATTTTTGAAAATAAACTGCTAGGCCGCGTGCTTTCGCTCGATGGAGTTGTACAACTGACTGAGGCTGATGAATATGTGTATCATGAAATGCTTGTCCATGTGCCTGTCCTTGCCCACGGCAATGTCAAAGATGTTCTCATTATTGGTGGTGGAGATGGCGGGATTTTGCGTGAGATCACGCGCCATGCAGGCATTGAGCGGATCACGCTTGCAGAAATTGATCGCTCGGTGATCGAACTTTCACAAGAATATCTGCCTTCTCTTTCTAAAGGTGCTTATAACGATCCTCGTGTAGACATTGTGATTGGCGATGGGGCTGAGTTTGTAAAAAATACAGAGCGCACATTTGACCTTGTGATTTGTGATTCTACTGATCCTATTGGTCCGGGCGAAGCGTTGTTTACAGCGGAGTTTTTTGCAAATTGCAGGCGGGTACTTAAAGAAAAGGGGATCTTTGTCAATCAAAATGGCGTGCCTTTTATGCAAAAAGATGAACTGACAGGTTCGTTTGAAAAAAGGGCTGCCGTTTTTAAAGAGGCCACCTATTTTGTCGCCCCTGTGCCTACTTACGTAGGCGGCTTTATGACTTTTGGATGGGCAACTGATGAGCTCTCTTATCGCCAGATCAATGTTGAAGAGTTAAAGGAGCGTTTCCAAAAGCTGGGACTTGAAATGCGCTATTATACGCCTGAAATTCATAAAGCTTCGTTTGCTTTACCGAGGTTTATTGAGAAGCAATTAAATTAGGGAATATTTCTTTCCAGGGGCGCATGGCCTGCTTCCATTTGGTAAAATGCACACTTATCATTCCGATGTGCCCTGTTTGGATAAATTCGATCAGGGCGCTATTTTTAATCAACATCTGCTCTTTGTTAAAGATCGCCTGCTCATAAATATAGTTGCCTGTTTGGAGAATCTCAGCGCTTGGATCTATTAATTGAAATTTTTTAAGCTCAGCTAAAAATTTTTCTTCGGATTGGAGATATTTTTCACCATATACCTGAAGGGCAATGAGCTGTTTGCCCGTGCCTTCTAGCCCTACGTACCGGGTTACATTCATCGCGCGTGATGCCCCTTCGCCTGTGTAATTTGTATAGGTAAAACGGGAAGGAGTGGGGTCGGAAATAAGTAGGTAAAGATGAGGATATTTTGCTTTATTGATGCATTGCGCTTGTCTATTTTTAAGATTTTCAAAATAGATCTCTGCTCCACTTGTGACAATAATTTTTGAAGTTGTCAGCCTGTTTCCATTGATTTTGACTTCTGCTACTTTTCTTGCCTCATCAATAAAAACCGACTCTAATTTGCTATTTAAAAGCAGCATTGTCCCTATTTTTTCCATGATTAGTTCTAGATGGTGGATTAGCTCGTAACAGCCTTGCGAGGGATAAAAACCCCAGTTTTCTTTAATTTCTGTGTGTAAAGGGGCATTACAGACAATCTTGCAACCAGCATATTCTTCTAGAAATTCTCTGATATTGGCTGTGCTGCCAAGCTCATGGCAGCCCATATCAGCATGTTCAATGCCGCAAATGTTGATGCTTTTCCAGGCACCGCCGCACTCTGCATCTTTTTCAACGACAACTACTTTTTTGCCAAGAGAAGTTTGGTAAATGGCCTCAAACATCGAGGTAGGGCTTGTTCCTACAACAACGCAGTCAAAATCAACCTCGGCAAAAAGGGCAATAGAGCAAAGGCAGAGTAGCCAAAAGAATTTCAACATGGAAGCAATAATACGCCAAAAATATTTTGAGGTCTATGGGGGATTTGCTTTGTCTGCTATGCTTAGCCCCATGTTAAAGCGACCTTTTAAATTAGGCTCTTTGGATTTGCCGTCCAATATTTTTTGTGCGCCACTGGCAGGCTGTTCAGATGTGCCTTTCCGTCGGATGACGGCCAAATATAGACCGGGGCTGATGTATTGCGAAATGGTGAAAATGGATGCCCTAGTCCGCAATCATCCAGCCACTTTTCGTTTACTTGACTACGAGAGAGCGATGCATCCTATCGGGGCGCAGCTGTGTGGCAGTAAACCAGAGCTTGCTGGGCAGTGTGCTAAAATGGTAGAGGATTTGGGATTTGCTGTTGTCGATCTTAATTGCGGCTGTCCTGTCGACAAAGTCACTAAAGATGGCAGCGGCTCTGGCTTGCTAAAAAATCCATCGATCATAGGGGAAATTGTTGCCAATATGGTGGCAGCTGTGAAAATCCCTGTCACAGTGAAAATCCGCATCGGCTGGGATTTAGATTCTATTGTCGCTCCGCAAGTTACGCAGATCGCAGAGCAGGCAGGTGCTAAAGCAATCTGTATCCATGGTAGAACGCGCGTGCAGGCTTATCATGGACCGGCTAACTGGAACTATATTCGTGCTTGCAAAGAGGTGGCAAACAAAATCCTTGTGATTGGCAATGGTGATGTAGTCGACGGGGCAAGCGCCAAAAAGATCTTTGTCGAAACAGGCTGCGATGCAGTTTTAATTGCGCGCGGCGCCATGGGGCAGCCTTGGGTGATTGAAGATATTTATCGCGCTCTTGCTGGGGAGGAGTCTCCGCTGCGTACAGGGATTGATGTGCGGGATGCATTTCTAGAACATTTAGAACATATTGCGCAGTATTTTCCAGATGAGCACAAAGCTGTTTGTGATTTGCGGCGCATTGGCTGCTGGTTTTTAAGGAATGGCAAGGGAGTGCGTGAACTGAGGCAAACGTTAAATCGCTTAAAGTCGGTGGCTGAAATCCGCGCATTGATCAATGCTTACGACTGGCACAATATTGCAGCAGAAGAGCCCACTTTTGAATCTGTTGGGATTTAATGTTATTTTTACTTAAAAAAGAATCATGACGACAAAATTTCAACATCAGTCTCTAGCTGAAGGAAGATGGGCTACTTTTTCACTCGCTGAACAGTTAGGCAATATTGGTGGAGAGGTGAGTCGGGCTATTCGTGCGCGCGGCGATCAAAAAAGATTCGATAGTGCTGTAGAACGTGCGCTTGAATTATTTGATCTCACGATAGCTGATGAGCGGTGGAGAAAGCGTTTAAAAGAACTCACCCGTGCCCGTGAACTATTTTGCGCTGCTGTTTTTGGAAGCAATGAGTATGCAACAACCCTTGAAGATCTTGATCGTTATTTTTACTATTTTGCGTTGTCAGCACGTTTGAACAAATAAAGATTAACTTCTTGCTTTTCTTTTTACGTTCCAGGCATGGAAAACACCATACATACTGATAAAAAACCAAGAAATCTCAATCACTACAGCCGAAAAATTCCAATCAAAAAACAGGGAATAGAGAATCAGTAGAGAGCCTAAAGCATTGACAACGGAATAGGAGTAATCTTTAATGTTGATTATGGAAAGTTGTAGAAGCAAGTAAGCCACTAAAATCGCAATTACACCTGTCATTCCCACGATATCTGAAAAATGCATAATATCTTTTTTTTGTATAGTATAAGGAAAACCAAGTTTCAAAGGTGAGGCCATTTTGATCAAGAAAAATAGCGCGCTTGTCAATCCGTTTAACACATTGCAAACTCTGAAAAGTGGAACTCAGTACTATTCACTGCCAGCTTTTAAAGCAAAAGCAGGGGAAGCGATAGAGCGGCTTCCTATTTCCATCCGCATCATGCTCGAATCGCTGCTTCGAAACTGCGATGGGAAAAAAGTCAAAGAAGAGGATTTAATGCGCCTTGCCCAGTGGAATGCCAAAAATCCTCATGAGGGCGATGTCCCATTCGTGGTCTCTCGTGTGCTGCTGCAAGATTTTACAGGGGTTCCTCTTCTTGTTGACCTTGCTGCGATGCGCGATGCTGTTGCAGAGCGCAAAATTGATGCAGGCAAGATCGAACCTATTGTGCCTGTCGATCTGATCGTTGACCATTCTGTGCAAGTAGACCGTTCTGGAACTTCAGATGCTTTTTTGTTTAATTTGGAAATTGAATTTAACCGCAATATGGAGCGCTACTCTTTTTTAAACTGGGGAGAGCATGCCTTTAAAACATTTAAAGTGGTCCCTCCAGGCATTGGCATCTGCCATCAGGTCAATCTAGAACATATTGCCACTGTTGTGATGGAAAAAGAGGGTTTAGCCTATTTTGATACGCTTGTTGGCACCGATTCCCATACTACGATGGTCAATGGTCTTGGTGTTTTGGGCTGGGGAGTGGGCGGCATTGAAGCGGAAGCGGCTATGCTGGGCCAGCCCTATTTTTTCCAGACACCACAAGTGATCGGCGTTCATCTTGAAGGATCCTTGCAAGAAGGGGTTACAGCCACCGATCTTACTTTGCGTATTACTGAACTATTGCGCAAAGAAAATGTGGTCGGCAAATTTGTGGAGTTTTTTGGAGAGGGCGCAGCCAGTTTAACCGTTGCTGATCGCGCAACTATTGGCAATATGTCGCCTGAATATGGCGCAACATGCGGCTTTTTTCCCATTGATGAGAAAACGCTGGATTATTTGAAAATGACAGGGCGATCTGAAAAAGCTCTGCAGCTTGTCAAAGAGTATTTAGAGGCCCAGCGTATGTTTGGCATCCCGCGCAAAGGAGAGATCGACTACACCAAAGTGTTAGAATTAGACTTATCCAGTGTAAAGTCCTGCGTTGCCGGCCCTAAACGTCCCCAGGATCGCATCAACATCACAGAATTAAAGCAAAAGTTTCACGCTTTAATCACAGCGCCGATTGCTGAAGGCGGCTACGGAAAATCTTTGGAGTCGCAAAAAGTAGAGCTCCATACGAATGGAAAATTCCATCCTGAAAGATCGCATATCACAGGAGGAAAACCTCACCTTGAACCCCATGTCCAAGGCAGAAATGAAGTAGAAATGGTGACGAATCGTCCTTTTACAAGCGAAGTGGTCAATCCTGGCTATATCCAACACCGCGCGTGTGACACAACATTGGACCATGGCTCTATTGTCATTGCAGCCATCACAAGCTGCACAAATACAAGCAATCCAAGTGTCATGCTGGCGGCAGGTCTTTTGGCAAAAAAAGCGGTCGAAAAAGGGTTAAAAGTCAATCCGCGCGTTAAAACAAGCTTAGCGCCAGGATCGCGCGTTGTGACCGATTATTTAGAAAGAACAGGCCTGCAAAAATATCTGGATGCACTTGGCTTTCAACTTGTGGCCTACGGCTGTACGACCTGTATAGGCAATAGTGGCCCGCTGGATGAAACAATTGAAAAAATGATCAAACAAAATGATCTTATTGTAGCCAGTGTTTTAAGCGGCAATCGCAATTTTGAAGCGCGTATCCACGGCGCTGTAAAAGCTAATTTTTTAATGTCGCCGCCGCTTGTTGTTGCTTTTGCACTGGCTGGAAAAGTCGACATCGATATGAACAAAGAGCCTCTTGGCACTGGTAAAGACGGCAAGCCTGTGTTTTTAAAAGATATTTGGCCTACTTCGCATGAAATTGCACAAGCCATTACACAGGGCCTGCAACCAGAGATGTTTCGAAAACGGTATGCCCATGTGATGGAAGAAAACCCTCTGTGGAAAAAAATCAATGTGAAAAAATCAGCCCAATATGCCTGGGATCCAAAAAGCACCTACATCCAAAAACCTCCCTTTTTTGACGGTTTTTCCATCGAGCTTCCCAAAAGAAAAGAGCTTAAAAATATGCGTCCTCTTGCTTTTTTTGGAGATTCGATCACAACCGATCATATTTCACCGGCAGGGGCTTTTTCTTTGAATACACCAGCAGGAAAATATTTAAGTTCTTTAGGTGTCAAAGAAGAAGATTTTAATAGCTATGGCTCGCGTCGCGGCAATCACAACGTGATGATGCGCGGCACTTTTGCCAATGTACGCATCCGTAATCAGATGATGGCAGGCAAAGAGGGGGGCATTACTAAACTGATGCCGGAAGGCAAAGAGATGCCCATTTTTGATGCCTGTGAAATCTATGCACAAAAAAATGTACCGCTGATTGTCTTTGCAGGCAAAGATTATGGCATGGGAAGCTCGCGCGATTGGGCAGCAAAGGGGCCGGCGCTTTTAGGAGTGCGTGTGGTTGTGGCCAAAAGCTTAGAGCGCATCCATCGCAGCAATTTAGTGGGGATGGGAGTACTGCCTTTGCAATTTAAAGAAAATGAAGGGCTTGAAACAGTTAAAGTAACTGGCTAGGAAATTTTTTAAATCATTGCACTTGAAAATGAGATAAAGCCCCATGAAGAAGTCAAATTAGAAATCAAGATCACTA
>CAYSQP010000029.1:0-5593 GCA_964433285.1 uncultured bacterium
GTATAGCTTAAATAGATTGCAACAAGCTGTTTGGGGAAGGTACGTGCAAAAGGACGATACGTTAGATCAAGGCTTAAAGTTCCATAACAGTCAAAAACATAGCGGTAGCTAGCGCCAAGATCAATGGACTGATGGCGGAATTTAGCCCAGCCACGAAAATGGTCTGTATTTACTTTTGTTTCATCACCAAATCCAAAATAGCCCAAACTAAAAAGCTGCCACTGGTGGTGCTCTGCCATATTTCCTTGGAATGACACCTGCCCTCGCAGCCAAGGTGATCCTCTATTGCCAATCCCTGCTCCTAAAAAGCCATAGCAGCGAAAAAGCCAATTAGACTCTCTGCACCATTCTTTGCCCATGGTGATATTAAGTTCAAAATTCATATTGGCATGATAGGGACAGCTTACGTCTTTTAAGCTGCGCGAATTGGTATTTTGCACAATCAGGCCTGTCATTAAGCTGATAGGGTCGCAAGCAATGTCATTGAGCCAAAGATAGCGCAATTGCAGAGCAGCTGCACGATAGCCCCAAGGTTGTCTGGGAGTATCTACAAATTCTGCCTCTAGTTCAAAATCCCATCTTTCAAGGCACCATTCAATTAAGCCTGCCACAAGCTGGTCATTGGACGCTTTATCTAGTGGGACACTAGCATTTTGCACATTGGGATAATGGCTATACCCATAGGTGGCCTGCGCTTGAAACTGGTAAGGATCGCCCAGCCATGGCTCTAAGACGCGCACAGCCCAAAGACTTACCGGCAAAAATAACAATATTTTTATCATGCTAATCAATCAAACCGTTATGGGAAAGGTAGCGCTCTGCATCGAGCGCTGCCATACAGCCTGTTCCTGCTGCTGTAATCGCTTGCCTATAAATATGGTCCTGTACATCTCCGCACGCAAATACTGCCTCAACACTTGTCTGTGTCGTCCCTGGCTTTACTTTAATATAGAGGTTTTCCTCAAGTTTAACCTGGCCTTTTAAAAATTGCACGTTGGGATCAAATCCAATGGCAAAAAAGACACCCCCGGCTTCCCTTTTACTCTCTTTTCCAGTTTTTACATCTTTTAAGATCACAGAACGCACTACCTGATCCCCTTCGATTTTGACAATAACGGTATTCCAAAGCACTTCGATTTTAGGATGTTTGAGCGCTCTTTCTGCCATGATTTTAGAGGCTCTAAACTCATCGCGCCGATGGATAATAAAAACTTTACTGCCAAATTTGGTTAAAAAAACAGCTTCTTCACAGGCACTATCACCGCCACCGATCACAAAGAGGTGTTTGTCGCGGAAAATAGGCGCTGCTCCGTCGCAAACAGCACAGGCTGTGACCCCTTTCTGCCAAAACTCCCCTTCGCGCGCTCCTGGGATATCGAGCTTTCTTGCAGCAGCCCCTGTGGCAATGATTAAAGCATCAGCAAGAACTTGCCTCTGTTTACCAATCACTTTAAAAGGGCGATTTTTCAAATCCACATCAACCACATCATCCATCACAATTTCAGTTCCAAAACGCTCAGCTTGCTTCTGGCATTTATCCATAAAATCAGGCCCTTCTATCCCTTCTGGAAATCCAGGGAAATTTTCCACTTCAGTTGTGGTCATCAGCTGCCCCCCAGGAGGCCCGGAATACATCCCTGTATAAAGCAAGGGAGATAGTTTGGCGCGTGCTGCATAAATAGCCGCTGTATAAGCCGCGGGTCCCGACCCGATAATGACTAATTTTCGCTTTTCCATTTTAAATCCTTTGGATAAAAAAGTTTTAACCCATATTTTGATATTTCAGCCAGTAAAATTGTGGATTTAAATGTTGCTCGAGTTAAAATTGCCGTACCAACTTTAAAAAGGGTTCCAAGAATGAGGAGTTTGAAGCTGGAGAAACTCTCCAAATCGATCAAGGGCCAACCGATTATTCATAATATTAATCTGACCATTCCTTCAGGAAAATTTTTTGCACTCCTAGGGCCTAGCGGATGCGGAAAAACTACCTTACTTCGTCTCATTGCGGGCTTAGAGACTGCTGATGCAGGAAAGATCTATTTAGGCGAAAATGATATCACTTCTCTTCCAATCCATGAAAGACCGATCAATATGGTATTTCAAAACTATGCTCTTTTTCCTCACATGGATGTCTTTGACAATGTCGCCTATAGCTTAAAACTCAAAAAAATGGCCAAAGATCAGATCGAACAGAAAGTGGTAAAAATTTTAGATGCTTTCCATCTCAAAGAGCATCTCCATAAGCTTCCCAACCAGCTCTCAGGGGGCCAGCAGCAGCGCGTTGCACTTGCGCGCGCAATTATGAATGAGCCCGATGTGCTGCTCCTTGATGAGCCTTTGGCTGCTCTTGACTTAAAATTGCGCGAAAGAATGCTCGTGGAGCTTATTGATTTGCAATATAAACTCCAAACCACCTTTGTGTATGTCACACATGACCAGTTTGAAGCGCTCACTGTGGCCGATCAGATGGCTATTATGAACCACCATGGAGAAATCGAACAGATTGGAACCCCTAAAGAAATTTATGAATTTCCCCACTCCTCGTTTGTGGCCAAATTTGTAGGTCTTACCAATATCCTGCCTGGTACTTTGCACCATATTGAGGGCGACCCAGAAATTTCAATCGAAGGCTTAGGTCATTTTAAAGTTCATCTTCCCAAGAAAAAAGAGTGGATGAAAGAGGGCGCTGAAGTGCTGATGAGCATCCGCCCCGAAAAAATCTTTATTTCCAAAAAAGGGGCCTCGCACAATTTCTCTAATCACCTTAAAGGCACTGTTGCAGCCATTATCTACCATGGCCGCTCTACCCAGTACAGCATCCTTCTTAAAAATCAGATGCGGATCCAGGTCTTTGAACAAAATGAAGAACATTTCCCGCAGGAAGTGATCGATTATGACAACGAAGTAAATCTTTATTGGCAAAAGGAAAACTCGGTCATCTTAGAAAAATGAAATTAAAATTTATTCCTAAACCTCCTAAATCAGAACTTCCCTTTGCGATCGGGATTCCGGCTTTAGTCTGGCAGATGCTTTTTTTCTATGTCCCTTTGCTGCTACTGCTTGTTTCTAGTTTTATCAAAGTATCAGAGACTGATGCTTTCGAAGGTTTTACATTTAGCCATATTGGTCAATTTTTGACTCCCACTTATCTTAAAGTGATCCTCTCCTCACTCATCCTGGCGATTGCAAACGTGATCCTTTGCTTTTTAATTGCCTACCCGCTGGCCTATTTCATCGCTTTTCGAGGGAAAAAATATAAAAATCTTCTGCTTTTTTTCCTGATCGTCCCCTTCTGGACAAACTTTTTGCTCCACGTTTATGCCTGGTTTTACGTGCTTGAAAAAGAAGGATTCCTCAATAACATCTTGCTTGCCATTGGTCTAATTAAAGAACCTCTCCATCTGCTCAATACACCCTTTGCGATCATGGTCATGATGGTTTACTACTATCTGCCCTACATGGTGCTTCCTATCTATGCTTCGCTTGAAAATTTTAATTATTCTCTGATCGAAGCCTCATATGATTTAGGATCCACATTTTCCCAAACTTTTAGAAGGATCATGCTGCCGCTTACACGCCGCGGCATTTTAGCCGGCTTTTTTCTTGTTTATGTCCCCTCCTTTGGCGAATTTGCGATCCCAGAGCTGATGGGCGGTGATAAGCAGATGTTTGTGGGCAACGTGGTTTCCGAATATATTTTGGGGATGGGAACCGGCTCTTTAGGTTCTGCTTTCACAATGATTAGTGCAGTTTTTCTTTTGATGAGCATTCTATTTTTTTTCTTCTTGATCAATTCCATTTTGCTACCGAGGAAAAAGCATGGCTAAAAAAAATGGCAGCTTTTCAAAGAGCAGTCACTTAGCTG
Source organism: uncultured bacterium (assembly GCA_964433285.1). Taxonomy (GTDB): domain Bacteria; phylum Chlamydiota; class Chlamydiia; order Chlamydiales; family Rhabdochlamydiaceae; genus DATIJP01. The sequence continues at coordinate 3,866 of CAYSQP010000029.1, forward strand.
TGGTGTGCATGACCTACATTTTTCTTTATGTGCCTATCCTTGTGCTTCTGCTTTTTTCTTTTAACGTAGAGCGGTTCCCCTCTCCTTGGAAAGGATTTACATTCAAATGGTACATTGAGCTTTTCCAGTCCCTTTATCTTTGGAAGGCTTTTGCCAGTTCACTGGTTGTGGCCATCTCCAGCACCTGCATCAGTGTAGGGGCGGGCATTTTGCTGATTTTTTATGCTGCGCAAGGAGGGAGAATTGGAAAATCCTTGACCCTTTTTTACGGGACTTTGGTAGTCCCAGAAACGATCTTAGCTGTTAGCTTACTGACCTTTTTTGCTTCCATCTACATTCCACTTGGTATGACGACCTTGATCCTTGCCCACTCTGTTTTAGGCCTTGGCTATGTAATTCCGATGCTTTATGCCAAATTTTTAGAACTCGATTATCGTCTTACGGAGGCTTCTTTAGTTTTAGGCGGTACTCCGATACAAACATTTAGAAAAATCACCCTTCCTCTTTTAACCCCAACCTTGACATTGACAGCTCTACTTGTTTTTATTCTCTCATTTGATGAATTTATCCTAGCTTACTTTACAGCAGGCAGCGCTGGCCAGACCCTCCCCCTCTATTTAATGTCGATGCTGCGAACGGGGGTTTCTCCTGTCGTAAATGCCCTTTCTGCCGTTCTTCTGCTGATGAGCAGTCTATTTGTCCTCATCTTCTTTTCTCTTAAATCACGCGCTAAAATTATAGGGTATGAAACTGAATAAATTTTTCATCCGCTTTTTTGTTGTGGTTTTCTGGATAGGGGTGATCCTGGCATTTCTGTATTTTCCCAATTTGAAGGTGCTGCCTGAAGAAGAAAATAGCATTGTGATCTTTGCCTGGGGCGATATTTTAGATTCTGATGTGGTATCGAGCTTTGAAAAAGAGACAGGGATCAAAGTTCACCTCAACTACTACTCTTCCAATGAAGAGCTTTTAGTCAAACTACGTGCCACCGAAGGCTCTGGATATGATCTCATCATGCCCTCTGATTATAGCGTAGTGCCCATGATCAAAGAGAAACTCGTTAAGACATTGGACCGCAAACAGCTCCATTTTTTCGATGCTTTAAATCCAGCGCTGCTCGGCCATTTTTTTGATCCTGATAACCGCTATTCGATTCCTTTTTCGTGGGAAGTGTATGGCCTTGGCATCGACAAAGACTACTTTGAAAATCGCCCGTTCCAGCCCAGTTGGAAACTGATTTTTGATCGAAATATCATTGATTATAAAATTTCGATGATTAATGAGCCTTTAGAGGCCGTTACAGTAGCTGGTTTTTATCTCTATGGAAAATCGATTGATTTTTCGGCCGATGAGTTTCAAGGGATTAGCCATCTTCTTGAAGAGCAGCGCAACTGGGTAGAGGCTTATGCTAACTTTAGAGGAGACTATTTCTTAGCCACCCGCAACTGCCCTGTTGCAGTGGCGACAAGCTCCTACATGTGGAAATCGAAAAAACTGTTTCCCTTTATCAAATTTGTGATTCCAGAGGAGGGCACTTACATCACCATTGAGAACTTTTGCATTCCCATTAAAAGCAAAAAAGAAAAACGGGTCAAGGCTTTTCTAAATTAAATTTTAGAACAAAAATTTGTTGCCACCACCTTGAAGAATTAGGCTTTTTTCCCTTATAACTTTATGTTCAACAATCTGAGGTACTAGGATCGTAATGCAAAGAGATTGAGTTTAAGT
>CAYSQP010000029.1:5603-6973 GCA_964433285.1 uncultured bacterium
CCGTTATCAGATTAGTGAATCCCGAGCAGTGCAATTACATCACCCTTGAGAACTTTTGCATTCCCAATAATAACCAAAAAGAAGACTCGGTCTATGCTTTTCTAAACTACATTTTCAGACCAGAATCTGCTGCCACCCACTTTGAGAATTTTGGCTTTTTCCCTTCAACACTTAGTGGTACGCATCTGATGGAACTCGATAATGATGCCAAAGAGCTGATGTTTACGCCCAAGCAAGATTTTGGCAAATTCATGTTCTTTAATCCTACTATTCTTCCTGAAGAAGAATTGCATCAGCTCTGGATCGAACTCAAAACCTATTAAACCTACATCAAAAGTTGACGTGCGACCGTTGTTGCAACGCCTGCAGCATTAAAATAGGCATGTGCTGCAATGGGTGTCAAAAGAGATGAGGTTTTCTCTTTTAAATACCCAAAATAGCCACCTAATAAACCAACAATGAGTTTATAGTGCGCATGACCAATACTAAACAGATAAGCTTGCAGGAAAATACGCATCACTTTATTAACAGTGCTATCGATTGATTTTGTGCCAGATAGCAACACTTGGATATTCCGGATCTTTTCTTGCAAAAATCCTCTAAAAAAAATCTCCTCAACAATCGGTGCCAAAATACAAATTTGAAATAGTTTCCAGATGGTTTTGTTAGGATGATGCAAAGTAAGCCAGAGATGTTTTTTAGGAAATGAGTTGAAAAATATACTAAGACACAAAAGAGGAAGGCTGCTTTTCCAATATTCCTGAACTACTCTGCTATTCCATTTAAACCAGCATTGAACCTTCTCTTGCTGCTGGGTCAATAATGAAAGTGCCACATTGGCCACCATGCAGATGATAGCCACTTCTCTATTGAAGATAAGAGATGAAGCAACACCGATTGCAAAAGTATTTTGAATGAGCGCTTTGTTTGTCTCTAAAATTTCCATCAAAATATTAAACAATGAAAAAGGTGCGTGAAAAACGCACCTTTAAAAAAGACTATTTTGCCAGTTTTTTCTTTTCAATATAGGCAACCACATCGCCGATTGTTTTGAGTTTCTCAGCATCTTCTTCTGAAATCTCAAAACCAAAACGCTCTTCAAATGTCATGATAAGCTCTGTTAAGTCCAGCGAATCCGCATTTAAATCTTCTACAAATGATTTTTCTAATGTCACATCTGCAGCATCGACACCGAGCTGTTCCACTACGATATCGATCACTTCTTTATCTATTGACATAACCGTTTCCTTAAGTTTGTCCATGTTTATCCTCACGTTTTATTCTACTAACAAATCACATCACCATGCCGCCATCAACCGTAAGCACCTGTCCAGTAATATATCCAGACTGCTCGCTTGCGAAAAAGAGCG
>CAYSQP010000030.1:0-6829 GCA_964433285.1 uncultured bacterium
CGTTAAAGTGTAGTTTAAGTTTATACCCTTCGATGTATTCTACTTGTTTAATTGTATGTAGCATATTAATTATGATACTAAAGAATCGACTAATTTCTGGCATCATATCCCTATTTGACAGTCGATGCTACATAAGTTGTGTTTCTGATAAAATTCAAATTTTTAGCAAAAGAAGAATAGTCATTTTCCAATGCCATAGCAGAAAACCCGCGCAGTCTGAATGTGCTTATACACCTCTTAACGCAGTTTCCTTGAAAGTCCAAATTTGATATTGTTTTCCCAGATTTAAAAAGGGAAACCCTATGAAAGGACTTTTCGCAAAAAAACCGATTCGTGACCTTCTTGATGAAGCCTCCAATAAAAAACAGGGTCTTGAACGTAAACTAAGTGCTATGGATCTGACCATGATGGGCATTGGCGCTATTGTGGGAGCTGGTATTTTTGTGCTGACGGGTCAAGCTGCTGCTGATTATGCAGGTCCTGCCGTAACCCTATCCATGATCTTAGCGGCGCTTGTCTGCGTCTTTGCCGCTCTTTGCTACGCTGAATTTGCCTCTTTGATTCCCATTGCCGGCAGTGCCTACTCTTATGCCTATGTCACAATGGGAGAGCTTACAGCATGGACGATTGGCTGGGGGCTTACATTAGAATATCTTTTTTCTTCGGCGACAGTGGCCGTCGGCTGGTCGGGCTACTTTAATAGTTTGCTGCAAGATATGGGAATGATAGTGCCCCAAAAATGGTCCAGTGCTCCTTTCATCTATGATGCTGCCCTTGGATGGGTTAAAAGTGGGGCGGTTGTCAACCTGCCTGCGATGGTGATCATGGGCTTAATTGGTCTTTTAATCGCGATGGGAATTAAAACGGCGGCGAAGTTCAATCAGGTCATGGTCATCACAAAAATGGTGGTTATTCTACTCTTTTTAGCCTGCGGGATTTTCTATGTGAATGGAAGCAATTTAATGCCGTTTATTCCTGAAAATACCGGCATCTTCGGCCAGTATGGCTGGAGCGGCATTTTGCGAGGCGCTGGTGTGGTCTTTTTTGCCTATATTGGCTTTGATGCAGTCTCTACACTTGCACAGGAGGCGAAAAATCCACAAAAAGATATGCCGATTGGGATGATCGGTTCGCTCACTGTATCTGCTATTGTTTATGTGGCAATCGCTCTTGTGCTTACAGGGATTGTTAGCTATCAATACTTAAACGTATCTGCGCCGCTTGCAGTGGCAGTGGATGCTTTAGGCCCCAACTTTCTTTGGCTGCGCTTTGTGCTGAAATTTGGCATTTTGATTGGACTGACATCGGTTGTGCTTGTGATGCTGATTGGACAGACCCGTATCTTTTACTCGATGGCACATGATGGTCTTTTTCCTAAAGTCTTTGGAAAAGTGAACCATAAACACACGCCTGTGATTAATACACTGATTGTAACAGCGGCAGGTGTCTTGGTATGCGGGATATTTCCTGTGGGGATTTTAGGGCAGCTCGTATCGATGGGCACCCTGCTTGCATTTGCCATTGTCTGCTTTGGCGTGCTTGTATTGCGCTATACCCAACCAAAACTCCATCGGCCTTTTAAAGTGCCCTTTTCGCCTTGGATTCCTCTTTTGGGAACTGCGGCTTGCGTAACACAAATGGCAGTATTACCTGCTGTTACCTGGATTCAACTCATCAGTTGGCTAGTTGTGGGATGTATCATCTATCTTGGTTATGGCATGCGTCATAGTAAAATCCGAAAAGGGTAGTTTTATGACATGGGAAGAACTTGAACTTATTTTTAATCGGGCGCTAAAGTTTTCTTTTTCAAGGAAAAAGCTGCTTTTTGTGCTGCCCATTGCAATGGCATGCGGATTTATCACAGCACTTGCTCGTGCGATCTCCTTTGGTGTCTCTGATTGGGTCCATATCAATCTGGTTTTTTTGCCTATTTTTCTTTGCGGTGGTCTTCTTTTGCTTGCCGGGATTATCTTAACGCGGATCTATCACCATGAGGTCAAAGGATTGGAAGTGAATTTCCAAAAGGTGTTATTGCAATCCCGCTCTCTTTTTTTAGCGATTTTTCATTTGGCAGTCCCGCTGTTTTTTGCCTATGTTGCGCTCTGGATGGCGCTAGGGCTTTTCTATCTTGTGAAAATCTTTTTTCCAATGGGCGATATTTTAGCTGCTATTTTGTCCTTTGGCCCTTTTTTACTTGTCTTAGCTGCCCTTGTGCTCAGTCTGTTTAATCTGATGCTCCTTTTTTTTGCCACCCCACAAGCCGCTTTAAAAACAGATTACCGCCCTGAGCAGTTAAAAGAGATCTTAGCCCATTTCCATGAAAATCCTTTTTTAACTTTTGTGCTGCCCCTACTTGGCATCCTACCCATTTTATTTGTAGCAGGATTACTAACGCTTGCCGCTGTTGTAACCGATATGATGTACGTCGAGGCCAAGCAGCGCCTTTCAATGGCTTTGCAATGGTTTTTTATGATGCTGCCATTTTCTGTTTTGTTAGCGCCAGCCATTGTGTTTTTCTTTAATTTTGCTGCAGAAAGCTATGTGCTCATCCAGCGTAAAATCAAAAAAGCGGTCCGATGAATATTGCTGTCATCGGCGCAGGATTTTCTGGTCTTGCTGTCTCTTATTATCTACTTCAATCTTCAAAGTGCAAAGTCACTGTTTTTGATGCACAAGGCATAGGGAAAGGAGCATCGGGGGTTTCTAGCGGCCTTTTGCACCCTTATCCTGCAGCAGATGGAAAACGGAGTTTCCGTGCCGATCTTGCTTTAAAAGAGACCAAAGAGCTTTTGCAAACAGTCGCGCCATTTTCAGATAAAAAGCTCTTTAACGATGAAGGGATTTTGCGGGAGGCTTGGACAGAAGAGCAGCATGCGCGTTTTTTATCCCATATTGAGAACTACAAAGATGTGGAACATTACAAAGACAATCTTTTTTTAATCCGCTCAGCCCTTATCATCTATGTGCCCTATTATTTAGAAGCGCTATGGGCTGCTTGTGCTCATCTCGGGGCACGTATGGAGATTAAAAAAATTGATTCTCTTGAGATGGTGCAAGGCTATGACCAGGTGATTATTGCAGCAGGATGGGGGATTCGCGCATTTAAAGAGTGTGCCCATTTAAGAGTGCAGTATGTGAAAGGGCAAAAGTTAGTGTGCCAAAGTGCAAAAGAGGTTCCTTTCAGTGTGATGAGTAAAAAATATCTGGCTAAAATGCAACAGCCATTACATGTTGAGATTGGTTCAACTTACGAAAGGGGCTTTGAAAATGATGAGCCCTGTTTAGAAACTGCTTTAAAAGAGCTGCAAGCAGCGCAGCAGCAGTTTTTGAAAGATGGGCATGTTGTCACATGTAAGGCGGCCGTGCGTGTAGCACGCAAAGAGGGTTATCTTCCCATCGCAGAGAAAATTAATTCTCGTCTTTATGTGCTAACGGGGATGGGATCCCGCGGCCTTTTATACCATGCTTATTATGGAAAACTTCTTGCGCAATCGATTGTGGCGGAGCTATAAAATGCAATATGAATAGAAGCTTTTTGTTTCTTGGAACGGGCGGGTCGATGGGAGTGCCAGCGGTGGGCTGCAGCTGTGCTGTATGCAAATCAGAATCGATTTTTAATAAAAGAGCGCGCCCTTCAGGGCTTTTAACCATTGGCAAAAAACAGTTTTTGATCGATGCGGGACCTGATTTTCGGATGCAGGCACTCCATTTTGGTATTACCCATTTAGATGGTGTTTTGATCACCCATACCCATTTTGACCACATTTCAGGATTTGATGATCTGCGCGCCTATTATTTTTTGCAAAATAAACAGGTCAAGTGCCTTCTTTCAAAAGATTCTTTTGAGGAACTCAAAATACGTTTTCATTATCTCTTTGATGATTCTAAGTGCCGCTGGGCAGACTTTCAAATTTTAGAAAAAGATTTTGGCCCTGTTCAGTTTGAAGGAGTCAAATTTGATGTGGTGAGCTATTACCAGGCAGAGATGAAGGTGACAGGCTATCGTATTGATCGTTTTGCTTATATTTCTGATATCCGTACATTTGATGCCGCGCTTATTAAAGCGCTGCATGGTGTAGATATTCTTGTCTTAAGTGCGCTTCGGTACACACCGTCAGAGGTCCATTTTAGCATTGATGAGGCGATCTCTTTTGTGCGCAAAGTAGGCGCTAAAAAAACATTTTTTACCCATATTGCCCATGATCTGGATCATGATGAAACAAATAGAAAGCTGCCTGAGGATATTCGCCTTGCCCACGACGGACTGCAGATAGAATTTTAATGGAAAAATTAAAAGAACATCATACGGCACTTCTTGTGGGTATTTACAGGAGCACTGCTGCAAAAACTGCCTGTGAAGAGTCACTGAGTGAGCTAGAGCGGCTTGCTGATACTTATGGACTCAAGACCCTTTATAAAGCAGCATGTCCAATCAAAAAAATCACACCTGCCACCTACATTGGTAAAGGTAAAGTCAAAGAACTTTTTGCTGTGGCAGAGGATCAAAATATCGATGTTGTGATCTTTGATGATGAGATCACTCCTTATCAGCAAAGAAATTTAGAAAAAATATTGAAAAGATCGGTCATTGACCGCACTGAACTGATTATTGAAGTGTTTGCGCAAAGGGCTCAAACAAGAGAAGCGCGCCTGCAAATTGAGCTTGCCAAAGTCAAATATGAGATGCCTCGTTTAAAACGGCTTTGGACCCACTTATCACGTCAAGTGTCAGGCGGAGCCGGCTACTTGAAAGGCGAAGGAGAAAAGCAGATTGAACTTGACCGGCGTCTTTTGCGCTCTCGCATTGTGCGGCTTGAAAAAGAGATTAAAGAAGTCGCTTTGCAAAGAAAGCTACAGCGATCTGCAAGAGAGCGCTCTGCCATTCCTACCTTTGCCATTGTTGGTTATACAAATTCGGGCAAATCAACTCTTTTAAAAGCACTCACTAAAGCCGAGGTTCTTGTAGAAGACAAGCTGTTTGCGACACTGGACACCACAACACGCTCTTTTATGCTCCCTAATAAGCAACATATTTTGCTGATCGATACTGTCGGTTTTATCCGAAAAATTCCTCATTCTCTTATCGCAGCATTTAAAAGTACACTAGAGGAAGCTATCCACACAGATATTTTGCTCCATCTTATTGACGCCAGCCATCCGATGGCTCTTATGCAGGCAGAAACTGCAAAAAAAGTACTCAAAGAACTTGGTGCTGAAAATCATCCAATGATCACAGTACTCAATAAAATCGATCTTTGCGCAAGTCCAGCAATGCTGCAAAAGCTGCGCATTCTCTATCCTAAAACGGTGGCGATTTCAGCACTGCACCGCTTGGGTTTTGATGAACTTTTGCAGATGATGATCAAAGAGATTGCAGCCATGCGCCTTGTGCTCAAATTGCGTATTCCACAAACGCACTATGCGCTGGTGAGCGAGATCATGAAACAGGGAAAAATAATTTCAATTGATTATGACGAAAATGATGTTCTTGTTTATGCTGAAATCCCAGCAAATTTAGAACACAAGGTGGCACGGTTTGTCTACAAGTGAACTTCCTAGAGAAAGGCTTGTGCGTGATGGGATCGAAGCACTTTCGATGCAAGAGCTGCTTGCCATTCTTTTGTGCACGGGCACTAAAGGCAAATCGGTGCTGATTTTGGCTCAGGAACTGCTGCTTCGTTTTAGCGGGATGCAAGGATTGCTTGAGGCATCCATTGAAGAGCTGATGCAGATTAAAGGCATTGGAAGAGCAAAAGCGATTTTACTTAAAGCTGCCTTTGGGATTGCTCTACGCACAACAAAAAGCCAGTTTGAACCCCTTTCGGTGATCGATACTCCACAGCGCGCTTACAAATATGCCATGTCAGAGATTGGCCATTTAGATAAAGAAGCGCTCCTTGTGATTTTACGCGATGTAAGAGGACGTGCCATTCATCATGAAGTGGTTGCCATTGGCACTCTATCTGAGGTCCTCGTCCATCCAAGAGAGGTCTTTCGCCCAGCCGTTCGGCACCATGCCTTTAGCTTTATCGTAGCGCATAACCATCCGAGTGGCGATCCTACGCCCTCATTTGCTGACATTGAAATGACCCGCCATCTTTTACGCTCCTCAAAGATCATGGGAATTGTCCTAGATGACCATCTTATTGTAGCCAAGGATGGGTATACCTCACTGCGTGAGAAAGTTGGGACGCATCAGGAATTCGGTGGATATTAATAAATAAAAATTTAATCTTTAAAATCTCAACTAACTTGTTCTTTTTAACAGTTGTATAGCATAATCATTTCCCTCTATGAAAAATCAGAAAAAATACAAGCTGGCAACCCTGGGTTGTCGGACTAACCAGTATGAGAGTGAAGCATATGCCGCTCAGCTTCGCGCCATGGGCTATGAAGAGGCACAAGGAAGTGAAACGGCCGATATTTGCATTGTAAATACATGCACGATTACAGAGGAGGCTGACCGCTCTTCGCGCAATCAAATCCGCACACTTGCGCGCAACCATCCAGGAAGTGAGCTTTTTGTCACGGGCTGTTTAGCAGACCGGTTGCCTGATGAAATAAAAAAAATTGCAGGTGTATCTCATGTCGTTGCCAACCAAGATAAACAGAAACTTTTAGGCGTTGCCTTTCCGGAAGAAGAGCTGCCTGAATTTGCCATTGATCAGTTTGGCGGCCACACACGCGCTTTTGTGAAAATCCAGGATGGTTGCGATAGCTTTTGCACCTACTGCATTGTTCCTTATGTCCGCGGCAGATCCCGCTCGCGCACCATCGAAGATATTGTGAGTGAAATTAAAACATTGATCAAAAATGGATACAAAGAGGT
>CAYSQP010000031.1:0-6776 GCA_964433285.1 uncultured bacterium
TTTATCATTGAAAATGAAAAGGTCAAATACCTTGTCTATTTAAAACCTTTCCCTGTTGATTTTGGACGAGAATGGCTGATTACGATCATTGTGCCGCTCAATGATTTTTTTGCCGATATGATCCGCACTCAAACAGAGGTGGCGCTGATCTCTATTGTGATTCTGCTTTTTGTAGGGATTGTGATTGTCTATTTTTCTAAAAAGATCTCAACGCCCATTGTGATCTTGGCCAAAGAGGTCGATAAAATCCGGCAGCTTGATTTGAAAAGTCAATTGCGTATCAAATCCAATATCAAAGAGATTCAGGTGATGGATTCTTCCATTGCAGAGATGAGAAGTGCACTATCCTCTTTTGGGCGCTACGTTCCTAAGGAAATTGTTAAGCAGCTTATCCTTAAAGGAGATGAAATTGTGCTTGGTGGCCAAAAAAAAGAGATCACCATTTTCTTTTCAGATATTGCAGGATTTACATCAGTGGCAGAGTCGGTTCCTACAGAACTACTCATTTCTCTTCTTACAGACTACTTTGGTCCCTTATCCCAGATTATTTTGGACAATGGAGGCACCATTGATAAATACATTGGCGATAGCATTATGGCATTTTGGAATGCCCCGCTTGATGTTGCGCAGCATCAAATGAAAGCGTGTGAGACAGCATTGCGCTGCCAAGCGCAACTGCGCATTTTGAATCAGATGCTAAAAGAGCAAAATCGGCCAGAGCTGCCCACACGTATTGGAATCAACACGGGTAAAGCGTTTATTGGCAATATTGGAACTACCGAAAGAATGAATTACACAGCCATTGGAGATGTGGTCAATATTGCTCAAAGATTAGAGCAAATTGCCAAAGAGTATCATGTTGCCATTGTGATTAGCGATGATCTTTATCAAAACATCAAAGACCAGTTCTTGGTAAGGCCTCTAGACAGTGTTATCGTAAAAGGTAGAAAAGAAAAAATCAAAATTTACGAGCTTTTGGCCAAATTAGATGGCGAAAAAGAGATTGCACCTTCCCAAGCGCAGATTGAGCTGTGCAAAACATTTGCAGCTGCTTATGAGGCTTTTTATCAAGAAGATGAAGAAAAAGCAGAGGCTCTTTTTGAGTCTATTCGGGACAGGTTTCCTCATGATTTTCCTACCCAACTTTATATTGACCGCTTGAAAAGTAGATAATAAAAAATTTAATATTAAGACACTGATCAGCTGAATATGGTATGATCCTTCCCATGCAAAAGACAATTCAGATTGATCGTTTAGGCATTTATGGCGAAGGTGTTGGCCGGCTTGATGATGGCCGCACTCTCTTTGTCGATGGGGCTTTGCCAGGGGAGATAGTAGAGGTGCGTCTTTATGAAGAGCATGCCCGCTACGCACGTGCTGAAATAGTTAAAATCCTTTCTGTTTCTCCACAGCGACAAAAAGCGCCTTGTCCCTATTTTGGCAAGTGCGGCGGCTGCCAACTGATGCATTTAGATTATTTAAAGCAGCTTGAGATGAAACAGCAGAAAGTAGCTGATGCTTTAATCCGGATAGGAAAATTAAATGTTGAGGTATTGCCGTGCATTCCATCTCCTTTAGAGCTCGGTTATCGCAATAAAATCCAATTACCGGCGCTGCCTGGCGATCCGATGCGCCTTGGTCTTTATGCGCAAAGCTCTCATGATCTTGTTGAAATCGATCGCTGTATGATCCATTGCCATTTAGGGGATTATGTTTTTCAAAAAGTGCAAGAGATTCTTAAAGCATCTAATGTCGATATCAAACATCTTTTGATTAAAACATCTATTTCTACCCATCAAGCTCTCGTCATTTTGGTGACGAGTGAAAAAAAGCCGCTTTTTTCCATTGCCGAGCAAATTCTAAATGCTGTCCCTGAAGTGAAGGGCGTAGTGCAAAATATCAATCCATCCACTAGCAACAGAGTGCTTGGAACAACATTTCATACTTTGGCAGGCAGTGATTCTATTGAGGAGAAGTTATCTGGATTAAGTTTTAAAGTATCTGCCGCCTCTTTTTTTCAAGTTAACCCGCTGCAAGCTGAAAAACTTTATGAAAAGGCTGTTGAATATGCAGACTTAAAAGGGGATGAAGTGGTGTTGGATGCTTATTGCGGGGTGGGCACTTTGTCTTTGATTCTTGCAAAAAAAGCAAAAGAGGTTATTGGCATAGAATGTGTGGAAGAGGCGATTCAAAATGCAAAAGAAAATAGCCTTAAAAATCAGATCTTCAATGCAACATTTATTTGTGCAAAAGCAGAAAATGTTGCCTTAAAACCGATTGATGTTGTTGTGGTGAATCCTCCGCGGAAAGGGTGTGAGGCTAGCTTTTTGGAAGCTGTTATCGCCTTAAAACCAAAAAAAATGGTGTATATCTCATGCGATCCTGCGACATTGGCAAGAGATCTGGCATTGCTTTGTGCAAAAGGATTTCAAGTGGAGTTTGTGCAACCTTTTGATATGTTCCCTCAAACTGCCCATGTGGAGACTATTGTAAAATTAAAAAAGACTAAAGAAAACTCCAAAAATGCATAACCCAATGGCAAGCCAGTTCACATTTTCTTTGTAGAGCGCTCTGCCCCAGAGACTACAAAAGAAAATGATAGCCACTGCAAAAAAGGGAAATAACACTGCTTTTTGTGCCCCGATCGCTATTTTAGTCCCAAGCAGCAGCATAAAAGTGATAAATCCATTTAAAATCCCTGCCATCATGCCATAGAGAAATTCTCTTTTATTTGGCCACCTTTTCTCTTGAAAACCAAAAAAACAGAGTTGCATGCAAAATGCAGCCATGAAAAATCCGGGAATAAACCAGACATCTTGACTCACTGGACAGCTAAAGGGGATTAAAGGATGCACAATAGGTGGTGTGATGTATAAGAGACATCTCCACTGAAACATCGCTAAGATGGTTCCGTTTAAAACAAGGACGCTTAAAGAAAAAACCATCCATTTTTTAAATTGGAAAGTCCCTGTTTTTTCTTGTTTCGTACGCGCACCTAAAAATAGCCCAATCACTACAGCGCTGATCCCAATCAAATTATAAGGTGTTAAAATAAAATCATAAGAAGGGCCAAAAAGAAAATAGAGCAGGACGGCCGGGAGGATGGCGCCAGCATTCTGAAAAGCAAAGGTCATGCCTGGAGGGCCTGCCATTAAGGCAAGGGCCAAAAAAGCCATCATAAACATGTTTAATGCCCCTGCAATGGCGCCTGTCAAACTTAAGGCTGGATTCCATGGAATTTGAAAGAGGGTAGGTGTTAAACAGAGAGAAACGGCTAAAGAAAAAAGATAATAACTCACTAAAAAAGCCCGTGTCGAACCATGGTGGTCCTGATTTTTCTTTAGGAAAAAGTTTGCACATGCTGCTAATATAGCGGCAAAAAATATGATGGTAAGTGCCATTTAACAGTTACGTTAATGCTTTTAAGCATTAGGAGTCAAAGTGATCATCGGTTTAATTTTATTTTTTGCAGCGCTTCCCCCCCTTGCACAGGAAACTAAAGAGCTCAAAGCCATTTTAGATGATTCAAGGTTAAACGGATCATTGAAAGGGGAGATCATCCAAAAAATTGAAAAAAAAGAGGGTGGTTATCTTATTTCCACACTCTCTAAACAGGTGCAGATTAAAGTGAGATACAAGCCAAATCAAATGCCAGGACCTGCCCAGTTCGAACTCATTTTCCCATGAGGTACCTGCTTTTAGTGTTGCCTATAGGGCTTCTTTTTTTCAAAGAGATAGCCCCTAGCTATCCGAAAATCAAAGATATTTACCATCCTACCCTAAAAGATTTGCAAGCGATTCAACTTTATCTTGAAAAAGGCAAAAGAGTCGGAATTGAAAATTTAAAAGATTTCCAAAACCGTGCGCGGATAAAATTGATTGGAAAGAGCATGCTTCCTAAACAAGGAACTGTTGCTGTGAATTGCGATGAAAAAAGTAGAGAAAATTGCGTACTTCTCTACGCCACTTTTAATAAAAATTATCCTGCAGGACTCTATAAGGTGATTGAAGAGATCATCGCTTCTGACTACCGCGGTCATATTCTTTATCGTATTGGAGGGTTTCCAAATTGCGAAGCAGGCGATTTTGCTTTAGTCCACGTTCCTTATGCATTTAAAGTCTGTTTTTTTAAAGAGGCACAGCGACTTGGCTACAAAAGGATTCTTTGGCTAGATGTTTCTATTACGCCGCTGATTAGTTTAAATACTATTTTTTCTAAAATCAAAGAGGAGGGTTATCTTGCCATGGGCAACCCTTTTATGGTCGCCCCTTTTTTTAATGCGCAAGCGGCACGATTTTTTAAACTGACGATGGATGAAATTGCAAAAATTCCTTCTTGTTCTTCGGGTATTTTTGGCCTCGATCTTTCGCATCGTAAGGCGTGTATTGCACTCGATTTATGGCATAGAGCAGCAAAAGACCCTGATGCTTTTTTTTCAGCGCGGCCCGATCAGAATAGCTTGTCGCTTATTTTATATCTTCTCGGGATGCGCCATTTTCTCAATGTAGAAACACTGGCTCATGGCAAAGAAAAGATCAGTGAAAAATCACTTTTTTTATTAGATAGAGACTTTGTTCAAAATGTGCCTAAAAGGTGTGTTAAAATCCGATAGTGGCGCGAAGAACGATGCCGTGGAAACCAAGGACCCCTGTTTCAAGATTCGTCTCTTTTGGAAATCCGCCTGCAGATTGGGAAGAGCGATAAACTTCCTGCAAGTTAAACCAGGCATTGAATTCGTATCCTGCAAAGAGCTCCAAATCCCACTGTTTGCATCCACAAAAAGAGGTCTGGTAGGAAGGTCCAAGTAAAATTTGAGAATGGAAGGCAAATCGCGGGCTGTTATAAAGCACATCGCGGACAGGAACTTCTGGATCAAAACCGGCAGCATTTGTTGTTTGTCTTGCGCGATTATGATAAGCGCCGACTAAAGTGGCAATCGATGCTTTTCCTGTAAAATAGATTTTCCCTGTCCAAAACCAGTCTACTGTGATCCCAAGGCGCAGTCCAGCGCCAGCGAATTTCCATTTGCTTTTGATGTGGTCATGGCCGCCTACAAAATTAAAATAGTCGATCTTCCAGTTTTGATCGATAAAAGCAGTTGTAATGCCGCCTACCCAGCGCATTCTTAAATGGGGATTGGGATCAAAAACCCGTGTCACCAGAAGGTCGCCTATCTGATAATGGATATCGATATGACTTTCTGCGGTTTGAAGCGGAGGCGTTGTCATTTCTGCCCATGTGGCGCTTAAGAATTCTCCTGCTTCAGAAGGAGCAAAAGTTCTATTCGATCCTTTAGAGTAAAACCAGGTGTATTGAGCAAACACTTCCCAATAGTGAGGGGCACGATAAAAACCAGCGACAATTCTAAATCCTGGCGCCCAATCAAAATCAGCTGTTTTGAAATTGCCAGAAGCAAATGAAGGAGCAGCAGGGGCAGGATGTTTCATATGGATCGCATAATCCAAGGCGCCTTCTTGCACTGTCCAGTAGAGAAATTCCAAACTGCCAAAGATACGCTGCCGCGTATCAAATTTACTGACTTCGGTCTCTTTTTCTTCAGGCTCTCCTGTGTCTGTGACAGCAAGCAGACAGCTGAGTGGAAGCAGCGAAATAGCCAATAAGGATTTCATAAATCCTTATTTTGTAAATATAATATTTTTTAGCAATAAAAAAACCCGCCAAAAGCAAGTTATTGATTTGCAAAGTTTAATGCTCTTTCGTCAATCCAATATTTTCCCCTAATTTCATTTTTAATAAAGCCTTGATGGCCTCCGTCGTAGGGGACTTCTAAAGTAACAAAGCTGCTCCTCTGGCATTCTTCAAAAGGAAAGCTAGAAGGATGCAGGAAAGGGTCGTTTTGGGCATTGACGATGAGGGTAGGAACATGGATATTTGGGATATTTCTTTTAGAGCTGCATTCT
The DNA here is from genome assembly GCA_964433285.1 of uncultured bacterium. GTDB lineage: Bacteria > Chlamydiota > Chlamydiia > Chlamydiales > Rhabdochlamydiaceae > DATIJP01. The sequence goes on from CAYSQP010000031.1 coordinate 5,923, forward strand.
GCGTAATAGTGGAAGGCATCTTTAAAGCCGCATAGGGGAGCAGTGATGAGATTATCAAATTCAATGATATGTTGGATTTTTGAGATTTTAACACCAGAGAAAATGCCTGGGTATTTCTTTGCTTTTTTTGCCATTTTAGATTTTAAAGTGAAAAGAAAATGTTTTAGATAGATCCGGTTGATGCCAAAGGAGAGCGCGTGGATGCAGGCAAAAAGGTCGCAAGGAGCTGAGATGGCAACCGCTTTAGAAATTTCGCGGGGAACCTGCTGCCCCCACTCTCCTAAATACTTTAGAATGATATTGGCACCTAAACTAAAGCCAATCAGCACAATTTCCTGATATTTTTTCGTGTTAATCACATAATCAATGACACATTTTAAATCGTCGATACTCCCTGCATGATAGAGCCGAATGGAATGGTTTAATTCGCCGCTGCAGCTTCTAAAATTCCAAGCTAGTGCATCCCAGTTGTGATCAGTAAATTCCTTGACCATGCCTTGCACGTAAGAGCCATAAGAGTTGCCCTCTAACCCATGGGTGACAATAGCCAATTTTTGATGGCCTTTATAGACAAAATCAAGATCTAAAAAGTCATGGTCTTCGGTGAGGATTCTTTCTCGGATATAGACAGGGGCCTCTTTTACTTTTCGAAAAAGATTAGGGATAATGGTTTGCGCATGTTTGCCGCCAATCCAAAGGGGAGCTTTATATAGTGAATTAATCACGGGCATATTTTTAAAGATGGTGTCTAAAAATTAGCAATGATGGTTTTTTAGGATTTTTTCCACATCTTTTTGAAACAATTCTTGGCCTACTTAATTTAAGTATTTCCTGCGAATTGTCTTACAAAGCTT
>CAYSQP010000032.1:0-6759 GCA_964433285.1 uncultured bacterium
TGGAGTTCAGACGTGTGCTCTTCCGATCTCCCTGATAGTTGGCTTACTCCCTATATGCAAAAAACAGACACCATCAAAGAGGAGCTCTTTGATACAATGACTTCTTTTTTAAATCAGAAAAAATTAGAGCTGCAAGCCCTCCAAAAACAGCAAAAAGCGCTCCGCCCAACCACTTTAGTTGCCAATGCAAAAAAAAATCTTCAACAGTGGGAAAAACAGATCAGCCAAGGGTGCAAGCAACTCCTTCAACAGAAAAAAGAGCGCCTTTCCCAACTTGCCTGCCGTTTAGCGGCAGCAAACCCAAAAAATCTTTTATCTAAAGGCTACTGTCTTCTCTTCCATGAAAAAACAGATTTGATTATTCTCTCGACAGATCAGGTGCAGATAGACGAGCGGCTCTCTATCCAGCTCCATAATGGCAAGCTTCTTGCGGAGGTTAAGAGTGTGTCTTCAAATTCTGGTTAGCAAGATGAGAAGAAATTTTCGAGCAGGTTTTCTAACAACTGCCGAAGGCAATATCGGGACGGTGATATGGCTGAGGTAGTTGTTAGGAAAGATGCCGAAAAGATCTCTTTAGATTGATGACCGAAATTTGAAGACACACTCTAAGGCAAAAGGATGAAAGAAAAAACATTTGAACAGGCGTATGAACGCCTAGAGCAGATTTTAGAAAAAATGAATGGAGAGCAGGTGGCTTTAGAAGAGTCTTTAAAGCTCTATGAAGAAGCAGATGGGCTTATTGCCTCTTGCAATCAAAAACTAATTGCCGCAGAACAAAAAATCGAAATTTTAATGAAAAATCGCAGTGGACAGCTTCAATTAGATGAAAATGGAAAGCCTCTTCTCGAGCCTTTTTCCCCCTCTATAAAACAATGAATATCCTTTCGAACATTGAAAGCCCCAAAGATTTAAAAAAGCTCTCTTATGAAGAATTAGACCGTCTTGCCTTAGAGATCCGTGAAAAAATCATTGATGTGATGGCTACAAATGGTGGCCATTTAGGTTCCAATTTAGGGATTGTTGAGCTTACTATTGCACTCCACCATGTCTTTAATTCCCCAGAAGACAAATTGATTTTCGATGTCAGCCACCAGACCTATCCCCATAAATTGTTGACAGGCAGAAGAGAAGCCTTTTCTAAAATACGGCAATATAAAGGACTGTGCGGCTTTGCTGCTCCTAAAGAATCGCCCCATGACCATTTTTATGCAGGCCATGCTGGAACGGCTCTTTCTTTAGGCTTAGGCGTTGCCAAAAACCGCGATCTTTCTGGCAGAAATGAATATATTCTGCCGATCATTGGAGATGCATCACTGACCTGTGGGCTAACTTTAGAAGCGCTGAATAATATTCCGAGCGATCTAAAACGGTTTATTCTTGTTTTAAACGATAACAACATGTCCATTTCGAAAAATGTGGGGGCTATTACCCATATTTTAAATCGGCTATTAAACAGCCCTACTTCGAATAAAATTTATTCCAATATTGAAAAATTTCTATCTTTTATTCCTGGGTATGGAAAAAATCTGATTAAAGGCGGACAAAAAGTGCGCCAATCAGTAAAAAATCTAATTAGCTGCGCCGCTTTTTTTGAACAGTTTGGCCTATCCTACGTAGGACCTGTTGATGGGCATAATATCAGCAAATTAATTCCCGTATTAGAGGCACTCAAAGAAAGCCCCTGCCCTATTCTCTTACATATCCATACAATCAAAGGGAAAGGGATGGAAAGTGCCAGTCAAAATCCGATCCAGTGGCATGGGTGCAAACCATTTGATAAAGTGACAGGGAAGATGGTGGCAAACAGCGCAGCGAAACCAACATTTCCTAAGATTTTTGGAACACACATCCTTAAAATGGCAGAAAATGACCCCAGTCTTGTTTGTATTACCCCGGCAATGCCACTTGGTTCTTGCTTAGATAGCTTTATGGAGAAATTCCCCGAGCGCTGCCTTGATGTAGGGATTGCAGAAGGCCACGCTGTTACATTTGCAGGCGGAATTGCCTATGGCAAAAAAATGAAAGTGGTTTGCTCTATTTATGCCACTTTTCTGCAGCGCGCTTTTGATAATCTATTCCAAGATGTTTGTTTGCAAGAGCTGCCCGTTATTTTTGCGCTTGATCGAGGCGGTCTATCAGCTGCCGATGGCTCAACGCATCATGGTATCTATGATATCAGCTTTTTAAATGCGATGCCCAATATGGTGATCTGCCAACCCAGAAATGGTCAGTTACTAAAAGAACTTTTAGAAAGCGCTTTTAGTTGGGGGCGGCCTTGCGCAATCCGCTATCCCAATCTGCCCACTGAAGAGCCTTTACTTCCCCTACAAAAACGGGAACTTGGCCTCGCCGAAATGCTCCATAGCGGTCAAGAGATTGCCCTTATTGCACTTGGACATATGTGTGCGACTGCATTGGAAGTGCGCGATATCTTACTGCGCGAAGGATTTAACCCTACCGTGATTGATCCAGTCTTTGTTAAACCTTTAGATTCCGAGCTTTTTTATGATATTTTAATGACCCACAAAATGGTCATTACAATGGAAGAGCATTCCGTCAATGCCGGTTTTGGAATGATTGTGAACTCTTTTGCGATGCGCAACGGCTTCCAATCGACCCAAATTCTCAATTTTGGTGTTCCTGAAACTTATGTAGACCAAGGGACCCAAAAAGAACTTTTATCTGAAATCGGTCTTAATGCTGAAACAATGGCAGAAAAAATCCTCCAAGAACTCTCTTTAAAGGTGTGTCCGCGATGATCATTGCTATTTTCCCCAGTAGTAAAAACCAATTTAAAGAGCTTGCTAAAGAGATCCAGCGTTTTCTTACAGAACGTCGCATCACCGTTGTTGCAGAAGATGCCGATGCCAAAGAGATTGGCGCCACGCCCATGTCGCATATTAACCCCCTTGAAATCGATTTTCTTCTCTCTATGGGAGGTGATGGTGCCATTTTGCGCCTTGTGCACAAATATGAGCATCTCAAAGCCGCTGTTTTAGGGATTAATTTAGGCCATTTAGGTTTTATGGCAGATGTTCCCTTGCCAGATCTTTACCCTAGCTTGCAAGATCTAATTAATGGCGCCTATCGCATTGAAGAGCGTGTGGCTATTGAAGGAAGACTCATGCAAGGAGGCCGCTGTTTTGCCGTCAATGACATCGTGGTTCATCGCGGAAAAAATCCCAACCTTGTAGAAATAGCAATCCATGTGGATGGCATCTATCTCAATACATTCCAAGCCGATGGTGTGATTGTGGCCACTCCAACAGGTTCAACAGCCTATTCGCTAGCAGCAGGTGGTCCCATTTTAATTCCCACATTAGAAGCGCTTGTGCTAACGCCCATTAGTCCCCATACCATTTCCAACCGGCCGCTTGTTTTAACCTCCACCCAAGAGATCCAGATCCAATCTCTGGCTGAAGAACCGTTAGAAGTCAGGGGTGATGGGCTTGTTCATTATGAACTTAGGCCCAAAGATATTTTCCGTATCACCCGCAATGCAAAAAATTTCCGTTTGGTGAGCCTGCTGCGCCGGGACTATTTTACCACCCTACGAAGCAAACTTGCCTGGGCAGGAAAGTTAAGATAAATGCTTCCACGCCTGTAGTTGATCCAAAGTAAATTCCCAAGCCGGCAATACGGCCAGAGTCTATTTCTTTTAAATCTTCTAGCACATCGTGAGTAAAATCGAACCTATCTTTTTCTTGAGCTATGATGAAATCGATCTAACTAATTTTCGGAAAAACTGCCCAATAAAGCTGATGATTTTCTTAACGCCTTGCACAAATCCCTGAAATCGCGTTTTTTTTGCGGTCATTTGTACGCCTATAGCAGCATGGTCTGATGCATTGACAGTGGGGTCAAGAGGCAAATACGCAGTTGGATCCACTATGGCATTTACTGGACCTTTCACGAAAAAGTAGTCTAACTCTCGAGGGTTGTAAGAGCTGCCGGGTTTTACGTTCGTGGGTTTTCCTGAGCGAACAAGTGTAAAACCATGATCAGTTAAAAGATCAAAACGATGCTTCCATCTTTCTGGAGGCGCATTCACATCTGCTCCAATAATTTGAACTGTGTGATCACTTTGGGAAAGTGCTTGGGCGATTGTGCGACTCATAACATCGCCTTGATCCGCATCTAGTGGATCTACTGGCCCTTGATCCAAAGTGACTCCTTGAAAATGTGCAGATACAAATGCAAATGTGATTTTTGAGGCCGTTTCTTGTGCAGATACGATAACGATATCTCTAGTTCTAAGAAGAGGAGTTATCTTTTCAAATTTGTCGGTATTGATAGCTACCGCGGCATCAGAATATCCTTTCTCATTGCCAATCACTGCAAACCTGTTACTTGTAAGCTCCTTAATAAGGGGCCTATCTGTTATATTGTCTTTAGGTTGATTGACTTCTTGCAGGCACAAAACATCCATTTTAGAACGCATGATATGAGCTGCACTCTTGGCCTGAACAGCGGGGTATTGATTATATCGATTATCTAGTTTTATTTTGTGTGCATCAGTTTGGCAAGAAACATCTATAGGGATGAAATCGGTTTGTTGGCATAATTGGTTATAGTCGTTATGATCACTTCCCATGTTGTAGGTGCCGACTCTGAAATCTCTCAAATCCAACAAATTCATAAAATCCCCGTAAAATTTAACGGCTAGATTCTAACAAATTTCATTTTTTTTGGAAATATCGAAGTATTAAAATTATTTATTTATAATCTGGTGTTGGTTTAGATTCTAAACTGCTAGGTTTTATTTAAATATAAATTTCTATCAATAGGATTATATGTAAAACAACCAATTTCTTATCTCTATAGTTCATAAAGAATTCTTTTACCTCTCTATATCAAGTTTCGGCCAATTTTAGCCAGAATACGGCCACAAATCAATGTATTATATATTTTAATTTAAGCTTTGCATATTCGCAAAGGAGCAAGTAAAAATAGAGATGCACATCTTCGATGTGCAGGTTGTGCTTGGCAAAAAGATTGGCTCTTTGGACTATTTTTTGGACTTCCTCATCATGTGTTTGAGCCCACTCTACTTTCTCCATAAGATCGCTCATATCATTTTGAACCGGGATATAATGCACATTGGGTGCTAGAGCGCGATAAAACCATTGGATATTGTCAGAGGACTGCTTAAAGATCACGCAATCAGAATAGAGCTGCCAAAATGCCCGCGTATAGGCGCAGGTATTGCCATCGATAAGTACCTGGTATTTATATTTTAAATGATCGATCACAGAGACAGTGCTACCCTGATAACCTAATTGGGTCAGCTTTTGGATCGTTTCTGTATTCATCTGTACAAGATGATTAAATTTGGCATCTACAACGCTCGGAAAATCCAAAGAAAGCTTCACTAGTTTAGACCGCGGCAGCATCTGGAATGTAGAAAGCGTCGCACAGCCGCCTGTTGTTGCCCCTCTCCAAAACAACTTATTTTCTTTTTGCCTCCAAGGGTAGAGTTTTTTTCCCTTTTCTACTTTGGCAAGCCAGCTAAAATTGCCGCGGAATGCCCCATCATCGGGAATTAAAACAACTCCTCTATCAAGATAGCGGTTCCTGGCAAAAGCAAAGAGCGGCCCTTTGCATTTTTTAGGATCCTCATAGGGACTGGCATCTTGGATTGTAACAACAAAGTCTACATCTGGCATCTTGACTGTTTCACAGAGCGTTTCAACAGCTTTTTTAATCGTACGAAATCGGCGCGCCTTTTCTATTTTATGGGCACATTTAACGCTAACCTTGCCCTTTTTGATCTCAAAACGGGCTAGGCCATAATGGTTATCTTGGTTTGTATCTTGGATGATGCGATCTAGCATTTCAGAGCTAATGCCAGAGGTAAAAGGCTTTAAATCCTCAGCTATTTGCTCTAGCATCCAAAGGGGAATTTCTTGCTGTTTAATCTTCTGTGCAAGCTTTGTCTGCCATTTGTTTTGATGCGCAGATAAACAATAGATGCATGCGGCAATAACTCCTGAAAGCAGAACTTTTTTTAACATAGCGCGCTATAGTTTATGAGCTATGTCTTAATTTTAGCAATGGGGTTAGAGGGTGTCTTAGATTTCTTCTTGGCCGCCAATTTTTGCTTTAATTCATCCATAAGTTCTGAGCCGACTCTTTGTTCGCGAGGTTTTTTGGTGATATGAATAATGAATTTTCTATTTGCTTGTTGTTTTTCAAATTTATAACTTGCGAATCTTTCTTTAAAAACATCAACAAGGGGATACCAATTGAATGCTCCAAAATTAAAGGCGATATTGTATTGGAATCCTTCTTCATTTGAAGGAGATAAAAAACGATTCAATAAAGCAAAAAAACAGAGCTGTCTTTCTTTGGAATTAATAAATTTAGAATCGGTAATTTCATCATAGCTAGTTTTTTGCACAACTTGCAAAAAATTATCTTCATCTACCCCAATCTTTGCCCCATGTTCCCCTCCTTTAGTCGTAAATAGCGTCACTTTAACATTCGAGGGTTCATTAACAGGTTTTTCTCTTGGGCTAAGTTGTCTTCGTATCTTTGGTTCTACTTTTCTTGAAAAAAAGAAATTCCATACTTTTTTAACACAACCAAAAAAAAAGCGAAAAATACCAGTGACCACACTAAATAATGTGGTTTTTTTATTACTTTCCAAACTAGACGTGATAATACGAAGTTCAGATAAAGGCGCTTTGGCAAAGGCGGGTGCAAAATCGTGCGGGACATACCCTACGTTATCGGAAGTACCGCCCAGAGCCCGTAGGA
>CAYSQP010000033.1:0-6729 GCA_964433285.1 uncultured bacterium
GGGTGAGAGACCTTTTTGATCCAGCTTAAATCTGAAATGTGGATAAGACCATCGATTCCAGGCTCGAGCTCAACAAAAGCGCCATAGTTAGTGAGATTGCGGATCTCGACTTGAACGCTGCTGCCGATCGGATACTTCTGGTCGACATCTTCCCAAGGGTTTTTCTCTGTCTGTTTAATGCCGAGAGAGATCTTGCCTTCTTCTTTCTGTACAGAGAGAACAAGAGCTTCTACTTCGTCGCCCTTCTTCACAACTTATGTAGGATCGGAGACGTTCTTCACACAAGACATCTCAGAGACGTGGATCAGACCTTCGATCCCTGGCTCGATCTCAATGAACGCGCCGTAAGGAACTAGGTTGACAATCTTGCCACGGTCGCGTGTTCCAGGAGGGTAGCGCTGTTCGATCTCTTCCCATGGATTTTTCTCTTTTTGTTTCATGCCTAAGGCGACGCGGCCCTTTTCTTTGTCTACATGAAGAATCATCACCTCTAATTCTTGGCCAACATGGACCATTTCAGAAGGATGTTTGATCCGTTTCCAGGTCATGTCAGTGATATGGAGCAAACCATCAATGCCTTCTAAATCAAGGAAGACACCAAAATCAGTGATATTTTTCACAATGCCATGGTAGATCTCTCCTTCATGGATATGCTCAAGCATTTCAGCTTTGCGTGAAATGCGTTCATCTTCTAGAAGCTCTCTTCGAGAGATGACAATATTTTTCCGGTCCATGTTGATCTTAAGAATTTTAAAGTCATAAGAATGGCCGATAAACTCATCAAGATTTTTGATTTTTTTATTATCAATTTGAGAGCCAGGTAAAAAAGCTTCCATGCCGATGTCAACCATCAGGCCACCTTTGACTTTACGGATCACTTTCCCTTTAACAATGGAGCCCTCTTTGCAATGGTGAACGATATATTCCCACTGTCTTTGACGCCGCGCTTTCTCTCTAGAAAGCACAATCTGACCGTCGTCACCTTCTGCTTGGTCTAAATAAACTTCAATTTCAGAACGTAAATCCAGTGAATCAGTTTCATCAAACTCTGTAATAGGAACCAGGCCCTCTGATTTTAGTCCTACATCCACCACAACAAAATCTTTGGTCAATTCCACAATTCTTCCTGTGAGAATCTGACCGATATTCATTGAAGAGATCGAGCCTTCGCCAGCTGTTGTTTCTTTGGCGTTTAGCAGCTTTTGAAACTGCTTTGCATCGTCTTCCTGGAACTCCACATCATCGACGATTTTACTGTCATTCCAGTGTTGTTTAAGGGTTTTGGACATGTTAAAAATGACTCCTAAAATGGGTTAATTCTTAAAAAGAGAAAACCTATCTTGCTACTACCAGCAACAGGATAGGTTCGCATGACCGATAATGTTAACAAAACATTAATAAAAAAATCAAGGATTGATTACCATCGGCTTAAATAACATATGAAAGCGGCTAAACCGACACTCGTGATGAAATTTGGGGGATCTTCTGTTTCGACCCCTGAAAAGTTTGCTTATATATCAGAAATTATTTTAAAAAAGGCAACCACCTACCCGCATATTGTCATTGTGGTAAGCGCCATGGGCAAGACCACCGACGAGCTGCTCGATTTGGCCAAAAAGGTCCATCCCAATCCGCCCAAAAGAGAACAGGATATGCTTTTGACAGTAGGGGAGAGAATCAGCATTGCTCTTTTAGCCATGGCCCTTGCGCTTAAGCAAAAAGAAGCGATTAGTTTTACCGGGAGCCAGTCCGGGATTATCACTAGCAATTGCCATTGCAATGCTTTTATTGTCGATGTACGCCCACACCGGATTTTAAAAGCGCTTGCTGCTGGTAAAATTGTGATTGTAGCCGGTTTTCAGGGAATGAGCTTAGAAGGAGAAATCACGACCCTTGGAAGAGGCGGCTCCGATACATCGGCGGTTGCACTTGCCGCCGCTTTGGGCGCAGGAAAAGTGGAATTTTATAAAGATGTTTTAGGGATTTTTGATGCCGACCCTAAGTTAGATAATCAAGCAAAAATTTTTCCAACACTTAGTTTTGAAGAGGCTTTAGAGATTGCCCAAAAAGGGGCCAAAGTGCTCCATCCGCGAGCCATTGCACTGGCTCAAAAAAACCAGATCCCTTTACATGTGCTGCCCTTCGAAGCTCCTGATTCTCCCGGGACTTTAGTGGGGTGTGCTACTCAGCAGACTATTTTACAATTTGAACTTGAGCTTGACCTATGCCCCTTGAATTAACCGTACGCACTGTTTTTGATGAGGCCTCTGAAGTTCCAAGTTTAGTGCAAAGCAGCCAGATTCGTGCTGTTTTAAAAAAACTTCTTCCCCCTGAAGGTTCTATTAAAAATGCGCTTCCCATTGTCAAATGGCTGCCTTGGCCGGATAAAGCGATCTGTCGCTCCCTTTTTCTTTTAAGCCCTTATAGACTTGGGGTAGGAAAATTTTTCTATGATATGATCAGCCACTGGCTTTTTCCTGGTAAACAGCTTGATATTGCGCTCAATTTTTCTATTAATTTTCAGCTGCCAGAGCTAGGTGAAGAGATGTACACCATCTCTGAAATCGTACTCTCTTTCGATAGTCGCCAGGAGCTTGAGAGGGCAGAGTGCCATTTTTTCTTTATAGAAAAAGAAATTTTACTCGGGGCGACCTCTTTTTTTCATGCCAGCCGCATTTTAGAGATGAAAGGACTTTCCTTGTCAGATAAAACAGCCCTTATCCAAGAGAGAATTAGCTATCTTTTACAAAAAAAGCCGCAGGCTCTTGATTATGGCATTTTTGCTTTTATGCAGCATGCGCTTATCTCATCAAAAGATGAATTTAAGTCGATGCATGATGTGGCACATATGAGTCGTCTCATTGCTATTTTCTATTTTTTTCATCGTCGTCTTTTGAAAGAGATAGAACTATTTCCAAAAAAAAGAAGTCTATTTTTAAAAATCAAAAAGATCCAACTTCACCAGCCCCTGATCAGCAAGCGGGCGCTGGCTTTTTTTGTGGGCATCAATTTTCTTAAAGAAAATGAGATTTTTGAAAAAAGACATCTGATGACTGCAATCCATCATCTTATGCCTGATGTAGAGTATGTAGAAGATTCCTATTTTATACAGGAGAATAAAGAAGATAAATTGCCCCTTTTTTATCTAGAGATTGAGAAGAAAGATGGCTCTGATTTTTTCCCCCACGAGATCCAAAAGCTGCGCCTGCTCCTTCCAGATGAAATCAAAAAGCGTATCGAGCAGCTTGTTCCACCGCTTTTCATGCCTAGAAATGAAGAAGAGGTGATGCGCAATATTTTAGTTTTAAGTCGCGAACTTAAATTTATAAAAGATATTCCGCAGATGATTATTTCATTTGATGAGCAAAATGAGAATGATCTTTCTTTTACAGTCGTGCTTGTGCGTATTTTGCATCCTGATGATGTGCCCTTAAAAGAGCTGTTTGCCGCAAGCGATTTAAAGCCGCAGTTTGAGCGGGCCAAATTTGTTGGAATGATGCGCAAAAAGTACCCCAAAGAGGCCACAGTTTTCCGTGTCAAGCTCCCTAATGCGCCTTTTTTGCGTGATGACCATTCCCTAGACCTTTACCAAGCAAGGCTGGCTGTTGCTACCACTGTGCAAAAAACAATAGGCAATGTGCGTGATTACAATGGGGGGATGATTTCAAAACAGAATGAAAACTTTCTTAATTTGAAAAAAATCATGGGAGAGCATGGGACAAAACATACGCTTCTTTTGCAAAATTTCTTTTATTCCATTTTTCCGATCGAGCAGAGTGCGACGCTTGATCCAAACATGATAAAAGATCTTTTTCTTATGCTTTTAGATGCCATTGAAAAAAAAGAGAGCGGTCTTTCCATTGAGATGAAGCCCATGGAAGATTTAACAGTGATTATGGCAAGTTATCAAGATCCAAGCCAAAAGGAGCAGTTTTTAAGTCTCTTTAGCACTTTTGAAATTTCACCACGCGAACTTGCCACTTTGCAGCTTAAAGTGTTAGATGTCCATTTTCTAGGGTTGCTTTATCTCTCTAGCGATCCACAAAAGCAAGAGAGCTTCCGCAGCTGCTTTTCATGTTGAATTTATTTGGGAGAAAAGAGCATCGTGATCGCTGTCAGGGACGCTTTCAGAAGTTAGCTCGCCCATTGAAATACGCTTTGTTTCGATTTGGAAATTATGCGCAGCGCTCGTTTTGAGTAGAAGAGTATAATCGATCACTTCTAATACTTTTTCAAACCCTTTTGGATTGCGGTTTGCGCGCCACCAGTAATCGGTAAAATCCATACAGGTGCGACTATTTTCATCAATACTTGTGCGATCTTTGTTATAGTTATCAATAAAATGCTCCTTTAAGAGCTGCTCAGCAGGCTCATTCGATCCCCACTGAATATTTAAATCGCCAAGTAAGATAACAGGAACAGTTGTGTTTGATGCACTAAGTTTTTTAATGATTTCATCCAGCTCTTGCGTGCGCAGCTGTAGCCCTTGATCAGATTGATAGGGTTGAAGATGTGTTGTGGTGATATGGCCCAGGGTTTGGCTTTCGGAAGTAAGGTCGAACTCAAAGAAGCCATAGGCACGCAGCTTTTCTCTTTCAGAAAAAAGGGTAAATTCTGGGTTTTCAATTTTATATTTGCTAGCCACAAAAAGCCCGCTAGAAATCCCTACAATATCAGCCCTAGGACCGATATCGGTGTAGAAATAAGCATATTTGTCTTTTAAACGCTCATAGAGAGCAAGATTCGCTTCAGGATCAAAAACTTCTTGTAGTGTGATCACATCGGCATCGGCGTCTAAAATCCGTTTTGTAAGAGAATCGATCCTTTGCTGCCAAGGAATAGGGCCGCCATAAAGCATCGGCAAGAGATCAGAAAAAGCGCACACATTAAGCGTTAAAATGGAAAAATTGTGATCAGTAGCCATTTTTTCTTCGGCCATCCCCTTGCGGTAAGTGAAACCTTCCATAGGGTAATTGGCAAGCTGCAGCTTTAATATTTCCGTTTTTTCCTCTAATTCTTGGGTCAGAGAGGCAGCTGGTGCTTCAGAGAGTTGTAAATAGGCTGCATTTCTTTGCGCTGCAGAGAGAGTTTCAAGAGGAGTGTTTTCTAAATAAGCAACAACATTAGGTAAAATCTGCTGATGGGTTGTTTTGATTAAAGTGCCGCCTAAGTTGATCGCAGCTTCTTTGCCTGCCTCTATTGTTTTTTCATCATTGGAGGCAATGCCTAAAGTAGCCAAAAGGAAGTCAGAGGTAATGATCTTATCCTTCATCCGTTTCCAATTGGCAACTGTATTTTCAAAGGTGCGTTTTTGGACCTTATTATAATTTTCTAAAAATGTATCCAGCTCTTGTAAAGTCCGTTTTTCAAGTGAGCGCACCTCTTTGACACTTTTGGGGAGATCTTCGACTAGCTGCTGAGTTTTGACAGTAGGAGATGCAGAGAGCATCACCGGCGTCGAAGCGACAAAGAGCGCGGCAAGAAGTAATGAAATGATTTTTTTTAAACTTTTTTTTCGCATAGCACAACAATTATACAATAGATGCTCAATAAAAACCAAGTATAAATTAAAAAATAAAATATCTAATTTTTCGATCTTTACTTGACATCTAGCAGGGTAGGATAAGAAAATAGGGCCATGTCTAATTGGCCTATCCTTATCGAGCCCTCTTTATTATCCAGCGATTTTGGACGCCTTGCTGATGAAGCAAAGCGGATTGAAGATGCAGGCGCTGATGCGATCCATATCGATATTATGGATGGCCATTTTGTGCCTAATTTTGCTTTGGGCCCTCGCGCTGTGGCGGCTATTAACCGCGCGACAAATCTTTTTTTGGATGTCCATATCATGATTTATAACCCCTATGACTATGTAGAACGGTTTGTAGAAGCGGGTGCAAATCGAGTGACATTCCATTTTGAAGCGACAGAAGATGTGAAAGAGACATTGCAATATATCCGCAAATGCAATGCAGAGGCAGGGCTTGCTTTTTGTCCAGAGACTTCTTACTCAATGGTTCCTAAATATCTGGATGAATGCGATCTGATTTTATTTATGACGGTAAATCCGGGGTTTGGCGGTCAACCATTTATGTCAGAGGTGCTCAAAAAAATTAAATTCACCCGTGATGTATGCAATAAATTTAAAATTCGAAAGGGTGGCAAAGCAATTCCTGACGGTGTAGATGCAGAAGCGCTTCCTCCCTTTAATATTCAAGTCGATGGCGGGATCAATGACAAGACAGGAAAAGAGTGCATACAAGCAGGGGCTAATGTGCTTGTCTCTGGAACCTATCTTTTTAATGCCCCTGATATGCAAAAAGCTGTGCAAAGATTAAGGAAATTAGAATGAAAAAAATTGTGGTGATTGGCGGCGGTACAGGCAATTTTACAGTTCTTAAAGGGCTTAAAAATTACGCTGTTGATATTAGTGCCATTGTATCGATGGCAGATGATGGCGGCAGCACAGGGATTTTGCGCGATGAATTGGGGGTATTGCCTCCAGGGGATGTGCGGCAATGTTTAGTAGCACTTTCCAACTCGTCAAGATTGATGCGTTCTTTAATGAACTATCGTTTTGAAAATGGCGGACTTGGCGGCCATAGTTTTGGCAATCTAATCCTTTCTGCGCTTGAGAAAGTGACAGGCAGCTTTGAAAAAGCGGTCGAAGAAGTCGGAAAAATTCTTGCGATAAAGGGCAAGGTAATCCCTGTTACGACGCATCAAGTG